>JBBTWL010000026.1:0-6841 GCA_038062775.1 Patescibacteria group bacterium
CATGTAGCAAAGTGTCTGAAAGGTATCGAGGCACTTAGAGAGAAGGAACATATTTTTCCTCCCCCTCCTGATGCGCCACTTGGAGAGCAAATGAAGTTTTTGGGAAAGGCGTATGCGCTTGGCTCTTCTCTTGAGGGAGAGGGGGCGAAAGAAGTGGCTACTATCAACAAGGCGGTGTATGAACGATCTCTCTCAAACATCAATGTACTTTATGATAAATATCGCAAAGTGAGTCTCGATTATTTTGAAACGATGTATGAAAAGTTTGGAACCAAATTCGATTTTTATTTTTTCGAATCCGAGTCGGGAGTTTTTGGAAAAGAATTAGTAGAAAAATTTCTCGAAAAAGGGACATTTAAAGAAAGCGAAGGAGCGATTATTTTTGACGCAAAACAGTACGAAGGAGGAAAAGGACTCCATACTCGGGTCTTCATTAATTCTTATGGAATTCCAACCTATGAAGCAAAAGAATTGGGGCTAGCGAAAATAAAGTTTGATAAATATCCCTACGACCTTTCGGTGGTAGTTACGGGGAACGAAGTGAATGATTACTTCAGAGTGCTTTTGGTTGCCATGAAGGAGGTATTCCCAGAGTTAGCTTTGAAAACAAAACATCTCTCGCATGGAATGCTTCGACTTCCCAAGGGGAAAATGTCATCGCGCGCAGGGAACATTATTTCTGCCGAGACACTTATTGAGATGCTTAAAGAAAAAGTGCTTGAGAAAATGAAAGATTCGGAGGTTGAGGACAAAGAAAAAGTTGCCGAGCAAATCTCTATTGGCGCTATTAAGTATTCCATCCTCAAACAAGCCATCGGGAAGGATGTTATTTTTGATCTTGAAAAATCCCTTTCTTTTGAAGGAGATTCTGGTCCATACTTGCAGTACACTGCATCGCGAATCCGTTCAATCTTACGAAAGGCAGATGACGCTTCGATCCCGGAAGGTATAGGACATTTTTCGCAAGAGGCGACTTCTGTCGAAAGACTTCTTATTCGTTTTCCCGATGTCGTTATTCGAGCTCATGGCGAGAATTCCCCCCAACTTATCGCTTCTTATCTCATCACCCTGGCTTCAGAGTTCAATTCTTTTTATGCCAATAATCGTATTGTTGACGGGGGAGTCGAAGCACCTTTTCGCCTCTCTCTTTCTCGAGCAGTGCTCATCATTCTTCAAAACGGCCTCCATCTTCTCGGCATTCCTTCTCCCGAGAGAATGTAGCCTTCTTCCCCCTTACTTCTCTTCCCCTTCTCTTGTTCTTTTAATTTCTATTTTAATCACTCTGTATTTTACTGTCCTGTACTGTACGAGCTGTACTATTTTTAACCGACCGGCAGAAAATAGTATAGCTCTTGTTAGGGTTAGGACTCGAGTTTGAAGTGTTTTTTGAGGTGGGTGTCGTATTCAAGCGATTCAACTATCATATATAAAACACTTTTTCCGATTTTTAAATCTGCCTTGAGAAGGGCGATAAAGTCTTCGCAATCATACGGGTATACCCAAACGCTATCCTGGAGACGGACAAATCCTATAGAGATGAGAGACGTTCGTATCTGGTATCGCAGAGAACGCCGTTTTTCTGGGATGTCAAAAATGAGTACTCTCCATTTTCCATCCCAGTGTTTTGGGACAGCACGATTCTTTTCTGTTGGATCAAGATGGTGGAGTAGGCGATCTCCTTTAGGGGTTACATGCAGAAATTTTCCTCGGTACCTAAGAAATCCTTGATGTACCAGCCGGCGGTAGGTCCGTTTCATCAAGGAGTCATCTTGTTTTCTCGGGAGCAGTCCGAGTTTCGCCATGGCCACTAAGGCGTTCGGTACTATTGCGCCGATGCTTAGTATTCCCGCCATAGCGACCGTTCCAAGGATAATTTTTCTTAAATTTCGTTTCCGTGTTCGTTTTCTTGCCTCAGTTTCTAATTTTCCCATATACTATTTTTAACCGGTCGGCCAAAAATAGTATAGCAGAGTTTGTTACGGTAATGCGCGCACCGTTCCAGCTCATTAAAATTGTTACACACCTAATAGCTCACAGTACCACGCGCATGTTTTTGGCGGGCACATCTGGTGGTTTTACTTTTGAATGGTTTGGGGGTGGTTGGTTGGGGTGTTATTGAAGGCACTAAAGATTTCCTACTTTTCGCAAGGTAAGGTATCGTATTTCGTATGAAAGAACAGGAGGATAAAGAAAAGATCCCAACAAAGACTCCTCGTGCTCTTCGTGAAGAGGAGATTCTTCACTTTTGGGAGAAGAACAAGATTTTTGAAAAATCGGAGGCGAAAGGTAAGGGTAATTTCGTGTTTTATGACGGCCCGCCGTTTGCTACCGGGCTCCCTCACTATGGACATATTCTCCCAGGAACCATAAAGGATGTTATTCCTCGGTATTGGTCGATGAAAGGAAAAAAACTTCGCCGTCGGTGGGGGTGGGATTGCCACGGGCTTCCGATGGAGAATGAAATTGAAAAGGAGCTTGGAATAAGCGGGAAGAAAGCGATTGAGGAATATGGAGTGGAGAAATTTAACGCTGAAGCGAGGAAGCGGGTGCTTCGGTATGCTGATGACTGGAAGAAAATTATTCCTCGGATGGGGCGCTTTATCGATATGGAGGATGACTATCGCACGATGGACGCTTCTTATACCGAATCAGTGTGGTGGGCTTTCAAGACTCTTGATGAAAAAGGTCTTATTTATAAAGGGTTCAAAGCCATGCAAATGTGTCCGCGATGCGGGACAACACTTTCGAATTTTGAAGTGAGCCAAGGATACAAGGACATCGTCGACCTTTCGGCGTATGCGATGTTTAAGCTTGAAGAGGGAAGTGTGAAGGAGGAAGGAGGAAACAAAAAAGGAGGGGACACGTTTCTTTTGGCGTGGACGACGACTCCGTGGACGCTTCCGGGGAATGTGGCGCTTGCCGTCAATCCGAAGTCTGAATATGTGAAAGTGAAATCGGGAGAGAGTTTTTATATTTTGGCGGAGGGCCGATTTGAAGCGCTTAAGGAAAAATTTGAAAATCCGGAAGTAATCGAAAAAGTTTCAGGAGAAAAACTCGTCGGGAAGTCATATATTCCTCCTTTTAAATATTTCCAAAATTCAGAAATGGAGCACCAGGAAAACGCATGGAAAGTGTATGGAGCGGATTTTGTTTCTGGAAACGATGGAACCGGAGTAGTTCATATTGCCCCCGCGTTTGGAGAGGATGATCTGAATCTTTCAAAAACACATTCTCTTCCGATTATTTTCCATGTTGATGCTGCTGGAAAATTTATTGAGGCGGTAAAAGATTTTGCGGGGGTTTCGGCGAAACCGAAAGAAAATCCTCAAGAGACTGATATTGAAATTATTAAATATTTGGCGGGAAAGGGGATACTTTTTGCGAAAGAAAAAATTACGCACTCCTATCCGCATTGTTGGAGATGCGAGACTCCACTTTTGAACTATGCGTCCTCCTCGTGGTTTGTAAAAGTAACGGCTATAAAAGAAAGTCTCGTCGAAGAAAACAATAAAATCCATTGGGTGCCGGAATCCATCGGAAAATATCGTTTTGGAAATTGGCTTGCCGAGGCAAGAGATTGGGCGATTTCCCGCTCCCGATTTTGGGGAGCGCCCCTTCCGGTGTGGGAAAACGCTGATGGAAAAAAACGGGTGGTGATTGGTTCGCTTGAAACATTTCGGAAGTATGTGAAAAAATCTGGAAATAAATACCTGGTTATTCGACATGGTCAAGGAGAGAATAACGCCACGGGAATAATTCATGGAAAATCAAACAGCGGTTCTTTTTTGACCGAACTTGGAAGAAAGCAAGTGAGAGATATCGGCCATAAGCTTAAAGGGGAAAAAATTGACCTCATTATTTCTTCCCCCTTTGAGCGTGCAAAACAGACGGCAGAAATTCTTGCCGAAGAAATTGGAATTTCAAAAGACGCGGTTTTGTACGATGAGCGAATTGAAGAAATACACACCGGAGAGTTTGACGGCAAGACCAATGATGAGTATCACGCCTTTTTTTCTCCGTACACGAAGCTTCTGACGAAACGTCCGAAGAATGGAGAGAATCTTCTCGATGTACGGCGTCGTGCCATGGAATTTCTCTACGAACTCGAGACTAAATATCAAAACAAGACGATTCTTCTTTCTTCACACGAATATGTGGCCTGGATGCTGTGGGCGGGAACCTTCGGTTGGAGCGAAAGCCAAATATTTGAAAATAAAAAAGAAGATTTTCTTCGGAACGCCGAATATAAGGAACTTCCCTTCGTTCCTCTCCCGCATAATCGAGATTTTGAACTTGATTATCATCGCCCCTTTATTGATGAAATCGAGCTTCTTGATGAAGAGGGCAATTCGCTCAAGCGGGTTTCCGAAGTATTCGATTGTTGGTTTGAGTCGGGATCCATGCCGTATGGGCAGTGGCATTTCCCGTTTGATACGAAAAATTTCAATCCCGACAAAGAAAGAGGATACCCCGCGGATTTTATCGCCGAAGGACTCGATCAAACTCGGGGGTGGTTCTACTCGCTTCTGGTTCTTGGAGTCGCTCTGTTTGGAAAAGCGCCATTTAAAAATGTGGTAGTGAACGGGCTCATTTTGGCGGAAGACGGGCAGAAGATGAGTAAACGTCTCAAAAATTATCCCGATCTTTCTTTTATCGTTGACCGTTACGGAGCCGATCCGCTTCGACTTTTTCTCATGCAATCAGGGGCGGTGCATGGAGAGGATGTGAGTTTTTCTGAAAGAGGAATCGATGAGGTGAATAAAAAGGTTATTGGACGCCTCTTGAATTGCCTCTCTTTCCTTGAGATGTACGGTAGCAAAGAAGAAATTTCCTTTAAAGATTTGAAAAAGTATGCTTTGAAAAGCGAAAACGCTCTTGATCGGTGGGTCGTGGCTCGGTTCTGCGAAGCGGGAGAAAAAATATCCTCTTCAGTTGAGAGCTACGAACTCGACCGAGCCACACGATCTCTTGGCGATTTTGTCGATGATCTCTCGACCTGGTATGTCAGGCGCTCGCGAGAGCGCCTGAAGAGCGAGGATAAAGAAGAGGCGCGTACCACCGAAAGGGTTCTTCGATTTATCCTTCTTGAATTTTCCAAGTGCGTTGCTCCATTCATTCCCTTTACAGCCGAACAGGTATATCTCCACGCAAAAACTTCCGACTCTTCCGAAAGCGTTCACCTCGAAGATTGGCCGCATATCGGGCCTTTCGATACCGATATTCTCTCCAAAATGGAAGAGGCACGGAAAGCGGTTTCAGGGACGCTTTTGAAGCGAGCGGAGGCCGGAATAAAAATCCGTCAGCCGCTTCGAAAGCTCACGCTTTCTTCGAAAACGCTTGAGGGAGAAGAAGAGCTCCTCTCGATTATTGGGGACGAGGTGAATGTAAAAGAGGTGGTGGTTGACACGAGAAGTGAAGCCTTGATTTTATTGGACACGGTGGTAACGGAAGAACTTGCCTTGGAGGGGAAGGCGCGAGACATCATCCGTACTCTTCAGGAGATGCGAAAGAAAGCGGGGCTTTCTTTGAAGGACAAAATTGTTGTTGGTGTAGAAGGTGTCTCTTCAGAAATTCTCACTCGTTTTGAGAAAATTATCCTCTCTTCGGTAAATGCTTCTTTGATCTCTTCTCAAAAAATTTCAAACCCGCTTCTTACGGAAGAGGTTGATGAAATCAAACTCTCCATTGCTAAAGCTCCCTGATTTTTCCTACAAGCTAAAAAGCTACCAGCTAATTAGCTAACTTTCATGGCTCACGAAAAATATCACACCGAAGCTCTTCTTCTTGGAAGCCACTCATTTGGCGAGAATAGTCGGATAGGGATTTTGTTTACCGAGCGTTTCGGGCTTCTTCGGGCAGTCTGCCAAGGGTCGAGGAAACATTCTTCGAAATTGAATTTTCATCTTGGGGTTCCTTCTCGATGTGAAGCGACTCTTGTCCGCGGGAAGGAATACTGGAGACTAGTCGGAGCCAACGAAGGGGAGCTCTATTGGAAAACATTTGAGAGTGAACGAAAAAAGCTTGAGGCGCTCTCGCGGTTGTTCCACTTTCTTCCTCGGTTTATTCACGGAGAGGGAAGTGGGGACGTCATTTATCCGCTTCTTGGAGAATTCGTTTCTTCCTTGAAAAATATTGAGGAGAGCAATGTTCTCCTTCTCGAAGGATTGGCTCTTGGAAGAATTCTTCGAGAACTTGGGTATTTCCCAGATTCAGAGGAATTGGCGTTTCTTTTTGTTGAAAATATTTTTTCAGAAAATTTGATCCATGAAGCAAGGGGAAAAGAGAAACTTCTATTTACGGCGATTAATACCGCTATCTCCGAAAGCCACCTCTGATACTCCATGATATAATTTTTCTGTTATGTCGGGAGGTGAACTTGAGCGGATCGAAAAGTTAAAAAAGAAACTGTACTCTCGGGGGTCAGAGGGTCTTTCGGGCGTTTCAGAACACACTCTTCGTGATGTTTCCCGCGAGGTTCCCGAGGAATGGAAACATGACGATTTGCCACAGCGAAAAGAAGATGACGAAGAAGAAAACATGAAGCCACACTCTTTCTATCGGAAGTTTCTTATTTTTTCCGTTTTCTTTTTTCTTGTGGCTTCTCTTTTCGCGGGGTATCAAATATTCATCGTCGGAAACAGTGTCTCTCCCCAAAATATTCGCTTTTCTTTTTTTGGCCCTCCTTCTATCCATGGAGGAGATTCACTTTCCCTTTCGGTCTCACTCAAAAATGAAAATAGCCTTTCTCTTGAGAAGGCTATAGTTACTATTGAATATCCAAAAGGACCGAGAAAGGTGGGAAATGATTTCGCCCCGCTTCCTCGAGAAACGAAAATTATTG
>JBBTWL010000027.1:0-7097 GCA_038062775.1 Patescibacteria group bacterium
AGCGCGTCACTGATAATGACGAGGTCCCAGGTTCGAGTCCTGGATCGCGCACTTGATTGCGAAGCAATCTGAGGACGAGAAAGCCGGAACAATGTTTTGCACTTGCAAAACCGTGAGGCGGGGTCGCGACCGAGACGAGCGACGGCGAGTTGAGAGTTGTGACCGAGTCCTGGATCGCGCACCAATACAGAACGAAGCGGCTTTTTGGATGCACGAGCGGTAAAGACACTGGTATAGGAAAATTTAGTACCACTAGAGAGAAGAGGAAGCGAAAATTTGGTTTTACCATATTCCAGCGATAGCTGGAATATGGTAAAACATTTAAATTGTATTTTACGACCTATTTCCCGTAGACTCTTCCTTATCGGGCGTGTGGCGGAATTGGTATACGCGTGCGCCTCAGAAGCGCATCTTGAAAGAGATGAGAGTTCAAATCTCTCCACGCCCACTATGCGAATTGATGGACGAAAAATTGCAGAGGATATTTCTTTGGAGCTTCAACAAGAGGTGAAAAAGAAAGAAAAAACTCCTTGTTTGGGGATTATTTATGTTGGTTCTAATCCGGCCATCGAAAGTTTCATTTCCCAAAAAGAAAAGTTCGCAAAAAATATCGGAGTTGAAACAAAATTATTTCGTTTTCCTAAAAATATTTCCGAAGAGAGTCTCAAATCAGAAATTTTGAAAATTCTTCAAGACATATCGATCACCGGAGTAATTATTCAGCTTCCTTTGCCTCAACACATCCCCGCAGAAGAAATCCTCTCCCTCATTCCACCAGAAAAAGATCCGGACCTTCTCTCCTCTGCCTCAATAGAAAAATTTGAACAAGGTGAAAGCGAAATTCTTCCTCCAACTCTTGGAGCCATTGTTGAAATAATCACTCGAAACAAGGTTCTGTTTGAAAATAAGAAGATAGTAGTTCTTGGACGCGGTCGCCTCGTTGGAAAACCGCTCGCCATATGGCTTCGACATCATGGAGTTTCTCCAAAAGTTTTAGGACGAGATACGGAAGAGAAAGAAAAAGATATTGCTAAAGCAGACATCATTATTAGTGGAATCGGCGTGCCGAAATTCATCCGTCCGGAAATGATACGAAACGGCGTCGTACTTATTGACGCAGGGACAAGCGAAGAAGGAGGGGTACTTTCGGGCGATATCGATCCCGCCTGCGAATCAAAAGCCTCGTTGTTTACTCCGACCCCCGGCGGAGTGGGTCCTATTACCGTAGCTATACTTTTCAAGAATCTTCTTTCTCTCAAATCTCAAAAACTGACCTCATCCACTGCATGACATCGAATGTCATGCAGTAATTCTTTCTCCTCCTTGCTTTTCTCTAATTAAACGGCAATATAGCTCACCAGAGGGGGCTTTTTGCTCCTAGAACCTTGGCAAATTACAGAAAGAAGGAAAAAGTCATGAGCACGAGAAACTTCCGAGAACTTCTCGAAGGTAAGTGGTCTCAAGGGAAATTTGTCTGTGTTGGACTCGACAGCGAGTTCGGTAAGATTCCCGAGTCCGCGCACGTAGGCGGCAATGAGTGTGCGGTTCACGAAGGCAATACTGTCGTCGCGTTCAATCGCGCAATCGTGGAAGCGACGAAGGACCTCGTGTGCGCCTACAAGCCGAACTCTGCGTTTTACGAGGCGTACGGCGCGGAAGGCATCGCGGCTCTGCAACGAACCATCGCGGACATTCACGCCATCGCGCCGGATGTTCCGGTGATTCTCGACGCCAAGCGCGCCGACATCGGCAACACCAACGCTGGTTACGTGGATGCGGCGTTCGAGTACCTCCGCGCGGACGCGATCACGGTTCACCCGTATCTCGGAGCAGAGGCGCTTCAGCCATTCCTCGCGCGAGCGGAGAAGGGCATCATCGTGCTCTGCCGCACTTCCAATCCGGGAGCGGGTGAGTTTCAGGATCAGAGTGTGCGTCTTAACAAGGGTGAAGCGCGGAATTTCTACCGAGCTCTTCGAGGAAGCGAGACGAAACTCCTTCCTCAAAAACAAACTCATGTCCCGATGTATCAATGGGTCGCGCACTCAGTTGCGAATTGTTGGAACAAGAATGGCAACTGCTCCCTCGTCGTCGGCGCAACGTATCCCGACGAACTCCGCGAAGTCCGCGGACTCGTCGGCGATATACCGATTCTCATTCCGGGCATCGGCGCGCAAGGCGGCGACGTGGAGAAGACCGTCACGGCAGGCAAAGATAGTCGCGGACGAGGAATGATTATCAATTCCTCGCGCGGCATCATCTTCGCCTCGAAAGGGGCAGACTTCGCGGAAGCGGCTCGTCGCGAGACGCTGAAGCTTCACAACCTCATCAACCAATACCGATAAAAACGGTAGAGAGGAGAAATAGAGTATGAACAAAAATGCAATGGAAATACTTTCCTTATCGGAAGCGTACGGAGCACTCAAGTTCGGGGATTTCACACTGAAATCCGGCAGAAAAAGTCCCTACTTCTTTAATGCCGGAGAATTCAACGATGCTCGCTCCTTCCAAGCCATCGGGAGAGGCTACGCCTTTGCCCTTCATGATATCTACGGAGATATACTCCCTTGTGACGTTCTCTTCGGCCCCGCCTACAAAGGAATCCCTCTGGCAATGGCCACATCGATGGGATTCTATGAGTGCTATGGCATCAACGTTCCCTTCGCCTTCAATCGAAAAGAAGTGAAAGACCATGGGGAAGGCGGAAGAGTTATCGGTGCCTCTCTCAAAGGAAAGCGGGTATACAGCGCGGACGATGTCATTTCATCAGGCACGACTGTTCAAGAAATCGCCAATACCATCCAGAAGGAAGAAGGAATCTACGCGGGGGTCCTCCTCATTCTCAACCGTGGCGAAAGAGGACAAGGGAACCTTTCCGCTGTTCAAGAAGTGGAAGAGAGATACAAAATTCCTGTTATTCCCATTCTCACATTCGAAGACATCTTGAACTTCGCAAAAAACAACCACCCGCTCATGGTTGAACCCATGGAAGCCTACTGGGAACAGTACGGGGCAAAGTAATCCGGAACTCTTTACATCGGCCGCCGAGTGCTCTCACTCGGCGGCCTTTCCTTTTCCATCCCTCCCGATATCTTGGTATCATTCGCAAGAATTTATGACTTCTCCTTGTCGCTTCTCCCGTATACTATCGAAGTTATAAAAATATGAATCCAAAAGATTATTTCAAGGGTAAAAAAATAACAGTAATGGGGCTTGGGCTTCTTGGGCGAGGGGTGGGAGACGCTCTTTTCTTAGCTGAATGTCGAGCTAAACTTACGATTACTGACTTGAAGAACAAGGAGCAACTTGCTCCTTCTCTTAAGAAACTTGCCCAATACAAAGATATAAAGTTTGTGCTTGGCAAACATGACCTCAAAGATTTTCAAAATGCAGATATGATTTTGAAATCTGCTGGAGTCCCTCTCAATTCTCCTTTCATCGCCGAGGCCAAGAAAAATAAAATCCCGATAGAAATGAGTGCTTCGCTTTTTTCTAAGCTCTCTCAAATTCCTGTTATTGGTATTACTGGAACACGAGGAAAGACTACGGTAACTGTGCTCATTTATGAGATTCTTAAAGAAGCTTCAAAAAAACAGCTTGGCCTAAACCGTTCCGCCAAAATCGGAACGGTCGGCCGAACAGGTCTGCGTTGCAGACCTGTTTTAGGCGGAAACATCCAAGGCGTCTCAAATTTACAGCTCCTCAAAAAAATAAAAGGTGTACCGTATGCCGTTTTAGAGCTCGACTCGTGGCAACTTCAAGGATTCGGTGAATCAAAACTCTCTCCTCATATTTCTATCTTCACCACCTTTTATCCAGACCACATGAACTATTATAAAAACGATATGAATACGTATTTCAAAGACAAGGCCTTTATCTTTGAAAATCAGAAAAAAGGAGATTTTTTCTTTGCGGGGGAACAAACAAAAAGATGGGTTTCGAAAGAAAGGAAAAATATCAAGGCAACATTTCGATTTGTTTCAAAAAAAGAAATTCCTTCTTCGTGGAAAACCCCTCTTCTGGGAGAACATAACAGGGAGAACATTGCTTTGGCAGTAGCGGTTGCCAGAACTCTTGAAATAAAAGATTCTGTTATCAAAAAAATTGTTGCAAATTTCAAAGGTGTTCCGGGACGTCTCGAGCTTGTGAAAAACATTCGTGGCATAAAAATTTACAATGACACCACAGCAACGACCCCGACCGCAACGCTTGCAGCGCTTCGAACATTCAACCAAAAATTTAGGACATCCGATGTCCTAAATTTTGGAAAAGGTAAGCGAATTATCCTGATCATGGGAGGAGCTGATAAAACCCTCGATATGTCCCTTCTTGTCAAAGAAATCCCGAAGTACTGCAGAGAAGTTATTCTTCTCTCCGGTTCTGGGACTGACAAGCTAAAGACTCATGCCTCTCAACTAAAAGATTGTTCTGAATATGACAACCTGAAATCTGCGGTACAGAAAGCTTTGGCGATCGGAAAAAAAGGCGACGCAGTACTTTTTTCACCCGCCTTTGCCTCTTTCGGAATGTTTAAAAACGAATACGATCGAGGAGAACAGTTTAATTCGATTATAAAGAAATTGTAGAAACAATGAACTTACACGAAGCGAATAACATTCATTTTATTGGGATTGGCGGAGTGGGAATATCTGCCCTTGCAAGACTCATGCTCTTTGAAGGAAAGAAAGTTTCTGGAACGAATGATAATGAGAGTAAAGAAACATTAGACGGATTGCGAGAACAGGGAGTAGAAATTTCTCTTGATACGGATCCGGAAAATCTTCCGAAGGCAGATGTATATATTTACAGCGACGCGTGGCTCACCTTGAATCAAAAAATACTTGAGGAAGCAAAAAAAATAGGTCCTACTTTTTCCTATTTCGAAGCGCTCGGAGAATTTGCGAATGATTATGAACTTATCGCCGTTTCCGGAACCCACGGAAAAACAACGACTGCCGCGATGCTCATAGATGTCTTCGAAGAAGCGGGTCTCGACCCCATGGGAATCGTCGGGTCCCTCCGCGGAAAAACGAAAAGCAATTTCCGCGCAGGAAAAGGAAAATATTTTATTGTCGAAGCTGATGAGTACCTTCGACACTTTCTTAATTTTCATCCGAAGCACCTCATCATTACCAACATCGAAGAAGATCATCTTGATTACTATAAAGATTTGGCTGATATACAAAATGCGTTCAATGAATTGGCCAAAAGGGTTCCGGAAGATGGGTTCATTATTTGCGACCCGAATAACGGAAATGTGAAGAAAGTTTTGGAGGGAATTTCAGGAAAAATTATTGATTACACCAAATTTCTTGATACTCATCTAAATCTCAAGGTCCCTGGGGAACACAACAGAAAAAATGCTTCTGCCGTCTTTGGCCTCGCTCGTAGTTTGGGAGCCAACTTAGAAGAAATCAAAAATGGTCTCGAAAATTTTTCTGGTACCTGGCGCCGATTTGAATATAAAGGAAAAACGAAAAGTGGAGCGCTCGTGTACGACGATTACGCTCATCACCCTTCCGAAATCCGCGCCACACTTCAGGCGACACGAGAAAAATTTCCAGATAAGAAAATAATTCTTGTGTTTCAACCGCATCTCTACAGCCGAACAAAGCTTCTTTTTGATAACTTTGCGGAAGCTCTCTTGGAAGCCGACCGAGTCCTCCTTGCTCCAATTTATGCCGCCCGAGAAGCCTTTGACCCCTCTATTTCCCACGAAATGCTTGCGAGGGAAATCAGAAAAAAGAATGGGAATGCCGAAGCGAAAGAAAATTTTGAGGGTATCCGTCAAGAACTTGAAAATACCCCTCCCAATACTGTCATTATTACCATGGGAGCGGGGAATATTTATGAAATCGGAGAATCCCTCGCAACCGAAGAAAACAAAGAGTAGAATAAGGGGTATTAATAAAAATATAAAAATAGTATGAACAACGTATTTTCATTGGCTATGGGAGCTCTCGTCATCATTCTTATCTCTGGAGCAGGATACTTCTATCTCGGTGAAAGTCCCGCTCCAGAACAATCTCTCGAAGTTACCCCCATCTCTCAAGAAGAAGGGACCACACCAAAGACCGAAGAGGCTCCAGCAGGAGGAGTAGCAGATAAAAAAGAAGTTTCCGGAACAAACTCAGAGACGAAAATAGAAACGGGAACGAAGGCGGATAACAAGCCAGGCGTAACAAGCGCCCCAATAGAAACAAAAACTCCGAAAACTTTAGCCGTCACATATACTGATTCTGGATTTACTCCGAACACTCTTGAAATACATGTTGGTGACAGTGTGACTTTCGCCAAAGAGGGATTGAAGGTAATGTGGGTGGCTTCAGCTCCTCATCCAGTACACACCGATTTTCCCGCTTTTGATCAGAAAAAAACTGGAGATTCCTATACCTTTACTTTCACAAAAATTGGGACCTTCAAATACCATAATCACGTTGCCCCCGGAAACAACGGGATAATCACCGTAAAGTAAACTTGCCACAACCATGAAAGATACTCCCATCGTTTTTATTATCGTTATCGGCTCGCTTCTTATCGCCCTCTCATTCGTCGTTTATTACCGAAATGGAGGTATTCCTCTTCCAAATATCTCCATTGAAATACCAAAGCAAGAAGTGGCCACGGGAACCCCAACAGCTAGCACTCCGACAAAAACAGAAACCCAAAAACCCATCTACCCCTCAAAAAACAAAGAGAAGCAGTACACCCCTGGGACTATCACTCCACAGGTTCCCACTACTTACACCATCATCTATACCGATGCCGGTTTTGTCCCGCAAACCCTCCAAATCAAGGCTGGACAATCAATTCGGTTTAGAAATGAAAGTTCGAGTAGTATGTGGGTCTCTTCCGTCTACCAAGGAAATGTCCCGATATACTCGGCCCTCAATCAAGGAAGATCAGTCGGAAAGGGAGGCACGTATGACTTCACTTTTACTGACCGTCTCACCGTTCTTTTCTTTAACTTAAACTACAAAACTCATACGGGAGTTATCAGCGTAGAGTGATAGCTAGCTGATAGGTTGTAGTGAGTAGTTGGTAGATAAGAAAGAAAGAAGAAAAGAACAATGCAACCGAATGACAGACTGGAGAGCCAC
>JBBTWL010000028.1:0-1679 GCA_038062775.1 Patescibacteria group bacterium
CGTGGGGTTCAATTGCCGTTGAACACATCACCACTGCCTCGGGTGGCGCCAATGTTGCTTTGGGAGCATTTGTTGTCTCTGATGAAGGCACCTCAACCCCATCCTTGATCGTTCTCAACCAAAACGCTTTTGTCGGCATTGCCACAAGAACACCGGGCACACCTTTTGCCGTTAGTGGTGAAGCCAACATCACCGGCACCATTAACACTGCCGGTATTATCAAATCAACCAGCGCAGCCACTTCGTCATACTCCGGCGGCATCTCAACAGCTGGTCTGTCCAGTTCTGCAGGCATTGTCTCAACTGCCGGAGACCTTCTTCTCACCGGCGGCAAGATTGTTTCAACCGGAACAGGAACATCAACATACTCTGGCGGCATCTCTTCAGCTGGCCTGGCTTCTTCCAATGGCCTGACCGTCACCACTGGTGCTGCCAGTTTGCAGGGCGGACTAACTGTTGCCGGCACTGCCACCTCAACCTTCTCTGTCCCGGTCTCTACAACCGGCCTATCCTCATCAGCCGGAGTCACTATCTCCACCGGCGACCTTCTGGTCTCCGGAGGCAAGTTTGCGGTTGCCGGAGCCGGTACCTCAACTATCACCGGACCTCTGGCCGGCACCTCCGGCGACCTGATTCTCGCCCGTGGCGGCAGCGGCAACCTTCTTTTGAATCCCTATGGCGGCCTGGCTGGCTTTGGTTCTTCAACGCCTTATGCCCAAGTATCTATTGATGCCCTGCAAGGCACAGTTGATACCCGTACTCCAATCCTCTCCGTCGGCGATCAAGGCACCACCACTCCTTTCTTCACTATTGACGCCTTGGGCAAAGTTACTGCTGATCGCGCTTCAACCACCTCCTTCTCTGTCGCCAACCTGATTACTGTTTCCGGCTCCGGCACCTCAACCTATACTGGCGGCATATCAACTGCAGGGCTGTCCTCCACCGGCGGCCTGACCATCACCGCCGGAAGAATCCTTGGCGTTGGCATTGGCGCTGAACTTGGCTCAACTTCTGTTTCCGGCCTGACATCTGCCAACGGCATCACCTTAACCGGCGGCTGTTTCCTCGGCCCTGGCGGAGCATGTGTTGGCGGCGGCGGCGGCACACCAGGCGGCTCAGATGAGCAAGTCCAGTTCAACAACGCCACTGCTTTTGGCGGAGCGGCCAACCTGGTCTATGACAACGAAACCGACCGCATTGGTATAGCCACCACTGCGCCGTGGGGTTCAATTGCCGTTGAACACATCACCACTGCCTCGGGTGGCGCCAATGTCGCTTTAGGAGCATTCGTGGTCTCTGATGAAGGCACCTCCACTCCATCCTTGATTGTTCTCAACCAAAACGCTTTTGTCGGTATTGCTACAAGAACACCGGGCACGCCTTTTGCCGTTACCGGCGAGGCCAACATCACCGGCACCATTAACACTGCCGGCATTATCAAATCAACTAGTGCTGCCACCTCATCCTACTCCGGCGGCATCTCTACAGCCGGTCTATCCTCATCAGCCGGCATTGTCTCAACTGCCGGAGATTTCTTACTAACCGGAGGGAAAATAGTTTCCACCGGCACCGGCACTTCAACATACAGCGGAGGAGTATCTTCAGCTGGCCTGGCTTCTTCCAACGGACTGACTGTCACCACTGGCTCAGCCAGCTTGCAGGGCGGACTCACTGTCTCC
>JBBTWL010000029.1:0-2886 GCA_038062775.1 Patescibacteria group bacterium
CATGACGTGTCTGCAGGACTTTTATTTCGGAAGAATCCCCAATACCTCGAGGTTTTTTATGAAAAGTTGGTCGAGAATCCGGAGGAAGAGCTCAAGAGTGTGTGTCGATTTGTTGGTATTGAATTCACTCCCCAAATGCTTGAAAAAAAGAGTATTACGAGTGGAGATGAGAAATACAGCACAGTGAGTGCCAATGCGAAGGGAGAGATAGAAGGTTCTCGGGTAGGACGATGGAGAAAGGATCTCTCAAGGGAAGAGGCAGAAGAGTTTGAAAAAATAGCAGGGGCGCTTCTTCAAGAATTGGGATACGAAAAAGATGCTTTGTGGCTTGAGTTTTACAACAAAAAAAAACAAGAGGATTAATTGTGGTCTTGCTTTTGCTACAATTCATACATTAACTTCATAATTCTAATATTCTCAAGAATATTAGAATAGGGTATGATGGAGACATGAAAAAAACAAGGGAACTTGAGCGGATAATAAAAGGGGTTGCAAACCATCGGAGAATTCAAATTATAGAGCTCTTATCTCTAGAGTCGGAACTCTCGGTATCGGATGTATCAGAGAAACTTGATGTGAATTTTAAGACCATCTCCGAACATATTCGACGTCTTGCTATCGCGGGGCTTGTCGTGAAAAGATCTGATGGGACTTCGATTCGTCACAAACTCACTTTACGAGCTGTGACTGTTCTCAAATTCTTGAGAACATTAGAATAGGGATTCTTTACTGAAATTTATAGATAGGGCAATGGCTGGAAAATCTCGCCTGTCGTGCTAAAATCGGCCTCTGTGGGGTTTTGACAGAGCAATAAGCCGTTGTAGCTCAGTTGGTAGAGCACGTTCTTGGTAAGAACGAGGTCTCCGGTTCAATCCCGGACAACGGCTCCATACTAGCGATGAGTTAGTCATTACAAAACCAGTCGCTAGTTTCGCCAGAGTAGCTCAGTTGGTAGAGCACCGCTTTCGTAAAGCGGGGGTCGCCGGTTCAATCCCGGCCTCTGGCTCAAGAATCAAACTCAAATCCGATTTTTCGGAGTTCGCCCGCGCCGAATGCAATTCCCGCCAAGGAAATGCAGGGGTTCCGCGTGCTTCGCGCGCGTGAAGGATGAGGTTCAGAAAATACAGATCCGAAAAATCGGATTTGAGTTTGATTCTTGAGCCTCTATTGTACTCCGCTAGAACCTATTTCGCCCAGAACCCAAACCCCTGACTCATCGCGCCTCGCGAACTCGGCGCTTACCGCTCGAAGACTCGCGGTCGCCTTGCCGCTCTCATGCTTGTCTTTTTTTGGCGGGGGTGTTTTTTCTTAAAATGTCCTTTCCTTTTTCAGAAAAAATCAGTCGCGCGCAAATCCGAAATGGTAGCTTTCCTTCGGAAACTACACTTGGATTTTCTACGACGGAGTACCGTCAAGAAAATCTCGGCGCAAGGAACATTTTTCTTTGGGGTTGCCGAGGACACACTTTCACTTTCGCTGACCGCTTGGCGGTTTTTCATTTTTTGACTCTGGTATACTCTGTATGTATGGATAGGCTAAAAAGAATAGAGCAGATTGAAGAGGAGATGCAGGCGCCCGATTTTTGGTCCGACAAAAATCGGGCGCAAACTCTTGTCCGCGAACTTCAGGAATTAAAACAGAATACGAGTGCAGGAGGGTATGATGGTGGAAGTGCTGTTATGACTATTTTTGCCGGGGCCGGGGGAGATGACGCAGAAGATTTTGCTCGCATGCTCTCCGATATGTATATGCGGTTTATTGAAAAAAAGGGCTGGGAGATTTTTCTTCTCCATCGAAATGAGAATGACCACAAAGGAATCCGAAACATTACCTTTGAAATAAACGGGAAGGGAGTGTATGGGGAGATAAAGAACGAGTCAGGAGTGCATCGCTTGGTTCGTATTTCTCCTTTTAATGCGAAAAGTCTTCGACATACTTCTTTTGCGATGGTTGAGGTGGTGCCGAAATTTGAAAAGATCACGAAGGAAGATATCCCCGAAGATGAGATTTCTATTGATTTTATCCGCTCTTCCGGTCCCGGAGGGCAGAATGTAAATAAAAGGGAGACGGCGGTGCGGATAGTACATCTTCCAACGAAGCTTTCGGTGCATATAGATTCGCAGCGTAGTCAGGCGCAAAATCGCGAGAAAGCCTTGGCCATTCTTAAGGGCAAGCTCTATCGGCTTCGGGAAGAGGAGAGAATTCAGAAGGAGAAGGGGATGTATATCTCAAAGACTACCTCCGCGCAGTGGGGAAACCAAATTCGTTCCTACGTGCTTCATCCCTATAAAATGGTGAAGGATCATCGTACGGGGGTCGAGGTTTCTGACACCGAGGCCGTACTTGGGGGAGAAATCCAGGATTTTCTTGAAGCCGAAAAGTCGCTATACTTGTCCTAAGCCCCACTCTGTCCGTATTCTTTCGGGGCGATTCCTTTTTCATGATTCTCTACGATAAAGTTTCAAAAGCATATCCTTCAAGCGGGTTGGTTCTCCAAGATATTTCTCTCACCATTGACCCGAAAGAATTTATTTCCGTCGTCGGTCATTCAGGGGCGGGGAAGACGACACTGCTCAAACTTCTTTTGGCGGAAGAGAAGCCCACCGACGGGTTTGTTTTTTTTGAATCAACCAATATTCACCGCCTGGCTCAAAGCGAGATGAATGAATACCGCCGCCGAATCGGAATGGTCTTTCAGGATTACCGCCTTTTGCCGAATAAAACAACCTACGAAAATATCGCCTTCGCCATGGAAGCGGCGGGGAGAACGGATGAAGAAATTGCCGCCGATGTTCCTCATGTTTTGGAGCTCGTCAATCTGTCGGGAAAAATGTGGAATTTTCCCCACGAGCTTTCCGGCGGAGAAAAACAGCGTGTGGCGATTGC
>JBBTWL010000030.1:0-15603 GCA_038062775.1 Patescibacteria group bacterium
TAATCCCAGAGAAAAGAACACGGAGACGTTCGGAGAATGAGAGTGAAAGCGGACAGGGAAGCCAGAAAAAAATCGTGTGTGCCCGCTGAAGATGGTAATGCTCCCACTCCATCTGGCCGTAATACTCCTCGATGGTCCGGAGCGATCGAGGAGAGGCGATGGTATACCGGTCCGATAGGTTATCCAAAAGGAAACGTATCGCCTCTTTCTGCCAATCCGAGGCTCCTTGTATCGGCCCGCCAAGAAAGACGAGTCTTTGAGAATCAACATCCTCATAGTCGGGAGAACGAAGAATAATAGCCATAACAACTCTCCAATCCGTAAAATCAAAGGAAACTCTGTATAATACCTATCAATGAACGAAGGATTTGTCCATCTGCGCACCAAAAGCCATTACAGCCTGCTTCAGGCAGTTCCGAAAATTGACGCTCTTGTTGAAGCGGCAAAAAAAGACGGACAGAAAGCTCTTGCCTTAACCGATATCAATAATCTCTACGGCGCTATCGAGTTTTATAAAGAGTGCAAAGACCGTGGTATCCAGCCAATCGTCGGAGTGGAATTTTCCCTCGCCAAATATTCTCCTCCAAAAAACCCGTCTCGACTAAGGCAGACCGAATCGGAAGGAAAAAATTCTCTGGTTTTGCTTTCAAGAAACGCCATCGGATATCACAATCTCATTAAACTTGTCACCTCCGCTCAACTCGACCACGGAGATCTTGCTCCCATTTTAGATTGGGAATTTCTTGATACACACCACGAAGGACTTCTCGCCATCATTCCTCTGACCGAAGGAGAACTCGCTCCTCTTCTTGAAAACCATCATGAGAGTGCGCAAGAAATTCTCGCAAAGTATCAGAAAACTTTTGGAGAATTCCTCTATCTTGAAGCACGAAGAGAAAAAAATAATCCTCTTCATGAAAACTTTCTTCAGGGAGCGGTACAATTCGCCAAAGAAAACCATCTCCCTCTCGTCGCCACCAACAATGTTCGTTACCTCTCTAAAGATGACCAGGAAGTGCTCGAGGTGGTCTTAGGTATCGGAGGATTCCGGAGCACCCATGACCACATTGACGGGGAAGCTCCCGATTTCTCCTTTCTTTCACAGGAAGAGATGTCCGAACTTTTTTCTGATCTTCCGGAAGCGCTTGAAAACTCGATACAAATTTCTGAAATCTGCCAATCGGAAATTCCTCTGGGAAAGTGGATGTTCCCCACCATCGAAATCGCGTCAGGAACGAATGACGAGGAACTGCGAAGGATAACCTATGAGGGACTTTCCCACAGAGAGATGGAAAAAACGAAAGAAGTCGAAGAACGAATTGAGTACGAACTTGGCATCATTAAACAAAAAGGGTACGCCTCATACTTTTTGGTGGTGGCTGACATCCTTCAATACGCTCACGATAATGGAATACTCACCACGACCAGAGGTTCCGCCGGAGGATCTTTGGTTTCTTATCTTGCCGGAATCACTACCGTTGATCCAATGAAATATCTTCTTCCTTTTGAAAGATTTTTGAACCCCGCGCGACCCTCCGCTCCTGATATCGATCTCGATATCGCCGATGATCGACGCGACGAGATGATTGAATATGTACGGAAAAAATACGGAAAGGATCGTATGGCGCAAATCGGAACCTTCGGAACCATGATGGCAAGAGGGGCGGTACGTGATGTGGCTCGGGCATTGGGCTACCCCTACGGACTTGGCGACCGAATCGCCAAGATTATTCCCTTCGGTTCGCAAGGATTTCCTATGACCATTGAACACGCGCTTGAAACCACTCCCGAACTCAAAGAACTTTACGAGTCGGAAGAAGACGTAAAGCGTATTCTTGATACCGCTCGGAAAATCGAAGGAAACGCCCGACATATCTCCATCCACGCGGCGGGAGTGGTTATTTCTCCTGTTCCTCTCACCGAAGTTACCCCTCTTCAACTCGATCCGAAAGAAAAAACTCACGTCATCACGCAATATGACATGTACTCAATTGATGAAGATAATGCCGGGCTTCTGAAATTCGATTTTCTTGGAATTCGGAACCTCGCCATTCTCTCTGATTCGGTTCGACTCGTCGAAAAATTAAGAGGAATAAAAATTGATATCGAAAATATTCCTCTTGATGACAAAAAAACATTTGAAATGCTCGCTCGCGGGGACACGGGAGCCACCTTCCAATTAAACGGGAGTGGGATGACGCGTTTCCTCAAAGAACTCCGTCCCACCCGTATCGAAGATATCAATGTTATGGTCGCCCTCTACCGCCCGGGGCCTATGGACAATATCAACGAGTACATTGCCCGAAAAAATGGAACGCGACCGATTGCTTATCTTCATCCAAAAATGAAGAATTTTCTCGACACCACCTTTGGAGTATTGGTGTATCAAGATGATCTCCTCATGACCGCCATCGAAGTGGCAGGATACAGTTGGGGTGAGGTTGATAAATTCAGAAAAGCCGTTGGGAAAAAAATCCCTGAAGAAATGGCGAAACAGCATATTATTTTCGTCGAGGGATGCCAGAAACATGGAGGAACGAGCAAAGAAAAAGCGGAGCAGATTTGGAATCTTTTCGAACCTTTCCAAGGGTACGGATTCAACAAAGCGCACGCGGCAAGTTATGGAAAAGTTGCCTATCAAACCGCTTATATGAAAGCGAATTTCCCGGGAGAATATATGACGGCCGTCTTAACGGCTGAAGCGGGAGACGTCGATACGGTCTCGGAAATGGTCGCCGAATGTAAGCGACTCAAAATTCCAATTCTTCCTCCGGATATCAACGAAAGTTTTGAGGACTTCACCCTCGTTAAGGGCGCAACCTTTCAAGACGACCGTATCCGATTTGGACTCAAAAGTATTAAAAACTTTGGAGAAGGAATTTCTCATTCCATTATCGACGAAAGAAAAAAAGAGGGACCTTTCAAAACACTCGAGAATTTTTTAACAAGAATTAAAGATCGGAATCTCAATAAAAAATCTCTCGAAGCGCTCGTCTATTCTGGGACACTCGACTCTTTGGGAGAGCGAGGGGTAATGGCCAAAAACATAGAAGTACTTTTGAACTACAACAAATTCTCTTCTTTGGGAAATGACGACCAAACCTCACTTTTTGGAGGATCCAACATAAGCGAGCCTCCGCTTCTTCTCGAAGACTGCCCACCGATTCCCCAAGAAGAGAAGCTCCGCTTTGAAAAAGAGCTCCTTGGCCTCTATGTCTCAGGACATCCGCTCGATAAATATCAGGAAAAATTAAAGGGGCGAAGCATGACCATAAGCGACATGAAAGAAAAACTCCACCCCGGAATGATGGCGGTGGCTACCGGTCTCATTGAAGAGGCAAAACCGATACTTACTAAAAACGGAGATAAGATGCTTTTTGTCCGGCTTGCCGATTTTAGCGGAACGCTCGAGGCCGTCATCTTCCCGAAAATCTACACGGAATATAAGGATATTATTGTTCCAGGAAATTGCATCGCCATTAAAGGGAAACTCTCCAACCGCAACAATATGTTAAGCATCATCGCTGAAGGAGTAAGAACTCTCTAAAATTTTTCCTTTCAAGATTTGACGAAAGGGGGAAAGTATATTAGTCTCAATCCCAGACGAATTCCGGAGTCAGAGACTTCCGGAAATTTTTCGTTCTTAAAAAACGACAACCAAACAACCAAATTGAGGGGTTACCGTGCTAGAAATAACAATACGGCAGGCACTCGCTACGTTCGGAACTATTCATGTTTCGAGGGGAGAGGTAGGAAATCCAGAAGTGCTCCAAGAATTCGCATCTTCTCTGCTCCACCAATTCTGTTTGGAGAGTATGACGAAGTATATCTTAGGATATGACCACGAGGTCTGGGAGACCATCGAGAGTATTCTTCGATCACACCCTGACGGAGTATTGATTACTTCTTCGGAGCTTCCGCAACTTCTTGCGTTCAACTGGCTGAGGGGAAATATTCTCAATCTCGAAGCGCTCACCAATGAAAATCTGGAGAAAATGTCCCCAGAAGAAGGAGAAGAAGTCCTCCGAAAAGGACTCGATTTCACCGCCAGCGTGATGAAGGGTATTCGACTTCGTCTTAGAGTTCCTCTTTGGGGCAAGGCTGCGTAAGTCCTACGTCTGTATCATCGCCCCCGGCGCGCAAGCGCGCCGGGGGTTTTAGTTTTTCTTTATCAAAACCCTTATCCAAACAAAGAGCCTCACAAAAGATTCCGGGCTTACCCCCCACAGACACCAATCCGCCTCGGGCGGATTGGTGTCTGTGGGGGCTCCTTCCTTATTTCCTCTTATCCTTCGAGGTAAGAGCGAGTCTCTCATTTCCTTTCCCATTTTTAGAAAAATGCTATATTCTGAAAGAACCCCGAAGATACCATGAATGATGAACACCAAAAAGATAACGATCATAAAAAGCTTGGGAAAGAACTCGAACTTTTCACAGTAAGCGATGCCGTCGGAAAGGGTCTTCCCCTTTGGCTTCCTAAGGGAGCAACCATCCGACGAGAACTCGAAAGATTTATTGTTGATGAAGAACTTCGACGTGGATACCTCCATGTCTATACTCCTGATATTGCCAAACTTTCCCTCTACGAAAAATCTGGCCATTATCTTCACTATAAAGACTCGATGTATGCACCGATAGAAATTGATGATGAAAAGTTTATGCTTCGGCCGATGACCTGTCCTCATCATTTTGAACTCTACCTTTCCCGACCACACAGTTATCGCGAACTTCCGATGAGGATTGCCGAGCTCGCCAAACTCTATCGCTATGAGCAATCGGGTGAACTTATGGGACTCCAGAGAGTACGCTCCATGTGCCTTGCTGATGCCCACATTATTTGTACCAATGAAGAGCAGGCGGTTGAAGAAATTGGAAAAGCGCTCGACCTTATCGAATACGTCACCGGAGTGTTTGGACTCATACCAGGAAAGGAATATCACTATCGCCTCTCTCTTGGAGACCGAAGTAACACGGAGAAATATTTCAAGAATGACACCGCGTGGGAAAAATCAGAAAATCTTCTTCGAGAACTTCTTACAAATCGCGGAGAAAAATTCGTCGAGGGGAAAGGTGAGGCCTCCTTCTATGGACCGAAAATTGATGTGCAAATGAAAAATGTAAACGGAAAGGAAGATACTGCCTTCACCGTGCAGTACGACTTCGCTATGCCGGAGCAATTCAATCTCACGTACACCGACCGTGATGGAAAAGAGAAACGAGCCTTTGTGGTACACCGTTCTTCCATTGGAACTATTGAACGTATGGTCGCCTTTTTAATCGAGCACTATGGCGGGGCCTTCCCTCTTTGGCTCTCCCCCATTCAGGTAAAAATACTTCCCATCAGCGATACGCACCTTCCGTACGCCAAGAATATACTTGAGAAATTAAAGGCGGAAAATATTCGGGTAGAAATTAATGAAAGTAATGAAACGCTCGGAAAGAAGATTCGAAATGGAAAAGAAGAAAAAATTCCCTATCTCTTGGTCATCGGCGATAGGGAAGTTCAAGAAGAAACCGTAAGTCTTGAGGGACGTACTGAAAGTGTAAAAGGAATCACGATTGAAGAAGTGGTGAAAAAACTCACAAAGGAAATTAAACAGAGAACAAACTCATAAAAACCACATAAAACCCAGTTAACAAATTCTTGCGATAGCAGGAATTTGTTAACTGGGTTTTATAACTCAACGAACTACCTCGATGCAAAGCATCGAGGTAGGGGGAATTAATCAAATCCGCAACACAAAAAATCCCGACCAGAAGTCGGGATTTTTTGTGTTGTCACTTATGCGAACATGATGCACTCCTGCGCGTGCTTTTTCGTAAGAGCAAAGAGTCGATCGGAGCTCATTTTATCCGTACTTTTCTTGAGAATAACTTCAAACATACGAAGCGCTTGAGGAGCATAGTAAGAAGAAGCTCCGATAAGAAACTGCGTTGCCTCTTCCGAAATAATCATTCCATTTTCTCTCGCTTTCTCTTCAAGAAGAGTAGCGAGATTCATTTCACTCTTTTCTTCGGTCATACACACTACTGTTCCTCCAAGATTTTCTGGAATATCAAGGACATCAGAGAGAATTTTTTGTTGTTCTTGATTCTCCGTCACACGCGCATACGCATAACGACGTGGAGCAAGAGGCATTCCAATTTTATAGATTGAAGAGTAGGCAATCATAAGACTCACCCCAAGAATAAGGGAGATAAAAAGAAGTGTTTCCCACATATCAGAAAGACCGGTGTAGGGAATCTGGCTCAAAGAAATGAGGGAAGAGAAAGCCACTGGACTCGTTGAAACCACTCTGGCAAGTGTTACCACTGGAAGACTTGGACCTCCGCCACCGCCTCCTCCTCCGCCACCACCACCAGGATTGGTAACGGTGAGAACAAGAGTCCTCGTATCCGTACCGCAAACATTGGTGGCTGTAATGGTGATGTTATAGGTTGCTGCCGATCCGCTCACAGAGCCGGAAATTGCTCCAGTCGTCGTATTTACTGAAAGTCCCGATGGAAGATTCGTTGCCGAAAAGGAAGTCGGATTATTCGTGGCCGTTATGGTGTAAGAGAAAGATACAGAAACAGCAACACTCGCCGTAGTACCACTCGTGATGACTGGTGCACTCCCCACACAAACTCCCGGAATCGTAATGGTAATCGTAAGAGTTTCGGTGTCGTTTCCACAAGAATTTGTTGCCGTAAGGGTAATGGTGAAAGTTCCCGCAACTGTTGGCGTGCCAGAGATTACTCCAGTCGTCGTATTTACCGAAAGTCCTGCCGGAAGCCCGGTTGCGTTAAATGAAGTCGGAGTATTCGTTCCCGTAATGGTATAGGTAAAAGCAGAGCCGGCAATTCCGCTCGCCGTACCGGCACTCGTAATAGAAGGAATCCCCGGAACACACGCCCCAATAGGAGTAACCGTAATGGTAAGAGTTTCGGTGTCGCTTCCGCAATTATTCGTCGCCGTGAGAATTACGGTAAAAGTTCCCGTAACTGTTGGCGTTCCAGAGATTACTCCGGTCGTCGTATTTATTGAGAGTCCAGAAGGCAAGCCGGTGGCGTTGAATGTAGTCGGAGTATTTGTTCCCGTAATGGTGTAGGTGAAGGCGGTGTTTACCGTGAGGCTTCTTGAGATGGCGCTCGTAATAACCGGAGTGCTAGGAGTACAAATGGCTGGAGGAACAATTGTTACCACAACGGTTTGAAGCACCGTCCCGCAGGAATTTGAAGCAGTAACCGTAACATTGAAAGTTCCAAGCTGTGTTGGAGTTCCAGAAATAGTCCCCGTTTGAGCGTTGAAAGAAAGTCCAGCGGGAAGATTTGAAGCGGTGTAATTAATCGTTCCCGTCCCCGAAGCGACAATACGATAAGTAAAAGGAATGCCCACCGAACCGGACGCGGAAAGCGAGCTCGTAATCCGCGCCGGTGTACAAGTGGGCGGGGTAGGAATAGGAGAAGGATCGTCATCATCTATAGCGAAAAATGCTCCCGCTCCGGCAACAGCGGCTCCGGCAAAAAGATAGCCCCACGGGATGCCAGAAGAGACTCCTGCGGCATTTCCTCCGTAGTTACTTCCTACACCGGCGGCGTTTCCGCCATAATTTGACCCTGATCCGGCAGAATTTCCACCATAGTTACTTCCTACACCTGCAGAATTTCCACCATAGTTTTCGGATGAACCGGCAGAATTTCCTCCGTATGAATTTTCGGAAGTAGAAACAGATATACCACCAAAGGAGGTATTGTACGTTGGAGCATAAGAATCCCCCCCCGTACTATATTGGACAGGAATGAAAGTAACCGTCTCATACTGAACAGACTGAAGAGGAGAAGCCTGGGTTCCATTGGAATACGAACTGAAGTTAAATTCCGACCATGAACTTCCTCCGAATGAAGTTGATTTGTCTGACGGAGCATACGTATTTCCTCCCGTAGTTGATTTTATTGATTCAAATTTAATAGGAACGTAAGGCTTAGCATTTACATTTGATTTTGAGCCATTAATTTTATTACCATTTCCGTCATACCCACTAAAATCAAAACTTCCAAAAGAACTCCCGCCGAAAGAAGTAGAACCATCAGAAGGAGCATAGGAGTTCCCCCCAGTTTGCGAACTAAACGCGCCAAAAGCCACACTCGGAAAAAGAGTAGTGAAAACAAGAAGCACAGCAAAAAATCGATGAAGTTTTGAAGACTTTTTCATAAAGACATATTCAATTGTTCGCTGTGAAAAATTCATAATTTTCTAGCATAAAAATGGGAGCGGCGAGTCGAGTCCTTTCGACTCGCCGGAATCCGCGGCACTCCAGAAAAACCGAAACGACATGATTCTTTATCTCCCCTGCCCACGTTTCCGCGGGCACAATGATCCAGTGGCCACCACTCGGTCCTTCAGGCCCCGGCCAGACAAATTGCTGACCCGAAACCTGAACACCGAGGAGGCGCTCTCCTGCATCGGATCGGCAGAAGGTCCAGTGAAGATTTCCATCCTTCACATCGAGGCCACTTTGCCCCTCAACTGGAGTCCATCCCTTGCCATTCCACATGGCTAGGGTAACGGCGAAGGGTTTGCTCGTCCGAGAACGAACCCCAGCGGTTCCTTCGTCCTGAAGGCGCTGGCCGTACTTGGCTGAGGGCTGAAGACCTTTCGCATCCTTGCCAGCTCGAACTCCATCTTGAACGTCCTTGGGAAGGGACTCCATGTCCCATCCATAGACCCAAAGAGTCAAGTCGGCGGAACACTCCGCCACCACTTCGCCAGACAGGCCGGCGAAGAGGAGAAACGAGAAAACTATTACCGTGTGCATGACGCACCTCCTTTACATTTCAGGTTAATGATCAATCATACTCGATCCATAAAAATATCGAGCGGGAATTTTCTGCCAAAATTTTACATTTCAGCATTACAAAAATCTGGGCAGAGAGTTCGAATCCTTTCGAACTCTCCCGCGCCAGTAGAGACTTACCTCCTGCGAATGGAGGCAATGGTGTGAAAGTCACACCCATGCGGAACAAAGATGTTCCGGTGGGCGCCCTTCCAATCCTTGGTCGGCCACACCACATCGCTATCGAGGTGGATGATGGCCACCCGCTTCCCCTCGACTTCCTGTCGAGGAAAGCTCATGGTCCATAAACCTTCCGTCACTGATCCCTCCCAGAGAACCTTGGCCTCATCGAGGCTATTATTCCCTTCGAGGACAACCACACGAATCTTGTATGGCTTCTCGTAGAACGGAAGGGCTCCGCTTTGATGAAGTGCCATCATCGCCGGTCCAACCTGCGGAGGTAACGCATCTGCCATATCATATGACTGACGCGTTATGTCTCTCGACACTCGATCCTCGACCTTCTTTCGGATGTCATCCGGAAGCAAGTCGTGTGGCCAGGTTTCGAGCGAGAGGGTCATGTCTGATGACCCATCGCACCCGACCGGCTTCGCCGGAGGAGGTGGAGCAACAGGCACCCGAATAGGGATCGCAACCCCCGCCCAGTTTCCGCAGTCGGCCACCTTGTAGAGGTGGTATTCGACTCCGGCGACCGTCGCCGAGTACTTCTCGGCATCGTGCACCTCCCCAGCCTTCCACGCGGCAATCACATTCCTGTGGAAGCGCGCCGACCCATCCTTGTTCAGTCGACCGAAAGTCGACCAATCGAACAGGTCGTTGGTCATGACCTCCGACTCACCCTTCACCTCGTGATTAACACGATTAAGAAGAGCGTTCTGTGCCCCCCCTGGCCAACCAGAAATGGCAAGCGCCTCGGCGACCCCCCCTTTGTAAGGGTCGGCACCGACGCGACGCCAGCAGTGGGCACCGCCGGAATTCTCGCGCTTCTTGCGTTCGGACGTCGGTAGCTTATTCCACCCTCCGCACTCCCTCTTCATTTCTTCGTCAGAAAGGGAGAGTTTTTTCGGAGTCGTGGTGGCATTCACTGATCTTGAGACTACCACTGCTTGATCCGGAGCTTTCGCTAAGGGCTTTACCCCCACCGTGAGACTGTGAGCCTGCGGACCGGTCACGATGACCGAAGGAGTTACCACATCCGCCGTTTCCGGCGAGTCCGAAGAAGTGAAAGTGGTACACCCGGTCATAAGACCGAGGACCACCACTAAAATAAGAATCAATCGAATGGCCATCTGGCCCTCCTTGCCCTCGCGGGCATTTAGTCTAGTGAGTTAAGTCTCTATCCGATAAGGTTTATATTTTTAAACACAAACCTTATCGGACACTTTTACAAAGATCTACTTGTTTCCTCATGGGAAACCATTCGCACTCAAACCTCCCATCATTTAGGACATCGGATGTCCTAAATTGGTGCAACACCCAGTGTTGCACCATGGAGAGAAGTTAATTTGAAAGCGAATGGCTTTCTACGAGTTCTGCCGTGACAACGTACCGATCTTCCTTGGCGCCAAAGTTATTGCAACTCACCAGAACCAAACGATTTCTTCGGCTTCCAACATCAACGTATGCTTCACTGGCTTTAATAAGAACATTGGAGACCACTTTGTACCGGTATTCTTGATTTGCTCCGCGGAGATAAATTAAATCTCCGGAAACCATCTCATTCAATCGGCTAAAAACCCGAAACGCTTGGTTGTGCACCACCGGTAAATGCGATGAATGTCCAAAGATCACCATATCCTGCACACTTCCAAACGCTCCCGAACCGGGATATCGCACCGGACCGGAAAGGAGCGCTCGGTCGAGTGAGGCAATATCGAAGTATTTCGTATTCACTACCTTCCAGTTCACGGAAATTTTCGGAATTATGACAGAGAAAGGATCTGATGCGATAGAGACAATGCCCTCGGACGAAACTGGAGCCCCAGAAGTACTGACATGACGTACTGCCGGGGTAATTACTTCCTCTACTGGCAAAATATTTTGCGTAATAAAGAGAGAGAAAAATGAATTACTAATCTCTTTAGCGCCATCGGGGGCAAACCCTGTCCACACCAGAACTACGAAAAGAAGGAAAAAAACAAAAGCTACTCGGCGAAAAAACGAAAAAATACTCATTTTTCGTTTCTGGACAACCAGAGCTTTTATAAAGCCATTATTTTTATCCGCGGAATTCATGTTTTTATTCAGAAAAGCCGTATTTTTGAATTCCGTGTCTTTATTTCTCTTTTCTCTTCTCGGATTTCAATGTCCGACCAGTGCTTTGCAAGGTACCATAGAGAAAATAGAAAGTCAAGTAGGTCTATTTGACAGCAAAATATAAGTATGGTACAAAAGGAATCATGGTTAATTTCATACAAATTCCTGAAGAGCGCAGAGCCCGCGTAAAGTCTACCCTTTTGAAAGTCGGAACCTTCATTGGGGGCATCTTTCTTGCGGTACTTCTTATTTGGGGAGCCGTTTCTGCTGCTTCCTATGCCTCAAAAAGAGCCCAAGACTTAGCCTCAAGGGAAACCCTCGAAAAGAAACAGGAGGAAACGAGTATAGCTTCAGGAAAACCTTTCATCCTTTCTTGGAGCCATCTCTCAAAATCTACAGACGGCTTCTACACCGTAAGCTATCCATGCATGGACGGCTTCTTCCTCAACGCAGAAACTGAAGCTCAAGGAAAACAAGTCGTTTACTGTAATAGCGCTTTCCGATCTATCACAAGTGGAAATGAAATCGCTTTGACTGCCTCTTCTACCAAACTACGAGAAGTAGAGCTTCCGCTTACTATTTCTTTCACGAAAAACGGCAAAAACACCCCAAAGAAGCTTGGGGTCATCGAAGTGAAGGTCATAAACAACGCCATTCCCGCTCTCGCTACAAGTACCGCTTCAACGACTCCGCCTAACTATCCCACCTCAACGGCAGTTATTTCTGGAACGGGAAATCAGAGCACGGGAGGCACTTCGTATATCCCCCCAGCAACAACTCCGGGACAAACCACTTCCCGTACGTATAACGTAAATGTCCCGGGGACAGGAACCTCTGTGAACAATCCGAATGGAAAGCCAGATCTTCACCCAAGAATTCTTCAGGTCGGCTATATTGATTCTTCGAACAACTTCATTCCTTCCGACACGGTCAGTCGTAATCAGCGCGTCGCCGTTCGCTTCGTAGTAGAAAATCTTGGAAACAAAGAGAGCGGTATTTGGCGCTTCAACGCTATTCTTCCGACCTACCCGAGTTACACATTTAATTCAGAGAGCCAAGTAACCATGCTCCCGGGAGACAAGGTGGAGTTCACTCTCGGGTTTGACCGCATAGTCGAAGGAACTTCAATTTTCAGAATAGAAATTGACGGAGGAAATCTTGTTATTGAAAGCAACGAATCTGACAACAATATTTCAATAAATATTAAGGCACTCTAAGCTAACTTTTTAGCTGGTAGGTTTGTAGGGAGTAGCTAGTTCAAATATCCAAATTCGCGTACGTAGCGTTTGATTGAATAAAGCTTTTTCGAGAAGGAACATCCGTTCCCATCAAAATATCAAACACACGATCAGCATCTTGTGCGTCTTCGATGGCCACTTGTTTAAGTATGCGTTTCTGTGGGTCCATGGTCGTATCCCAGAGCTCGTCCGGATTCATTTCTCCCAAACCTTTATATCGTTGTACGGCAACCTTTGCCTGCCGTTTCGTCGTCTTTTCTTCTTCTTCAAGTTCTTCTTCCTCGGCCACTTCTTCAACGCTTTCCTCGGTAATTCCTCCAAGTTTCTTTACTATTTTTTCTTTCTCGTCTTCTGCGTACGCATAGAACACCTCTTTCCCTTTTTTAATTTTATAAAGCGGAGGTTGGGCAATGTAAATAAATCCGCCATCAATCAGTGGGCGGAAGTGGCGATAGAACAGGGTTAAAAGAAGGGTTCGAATATGAGCTCCGTCGACATCGGCATCGGTCGCAATAATAATTTTGTGGTAACGGAGTTTCTCGATAGTAAAGGTATCTCCAATGAGAGTCCCGAGCGCTAAAACAAGTGAGCGAATTTCTTGGGACGCGAGCATCTTATCAATTCGCGCTCGTTCAACATTCAAAATTTTTCCTTTAAGCGGAAGAATGGCCTGTGTTCGCCGATCTCTTCCCTGCTTTGAACTGTTATGAACAAAAACACCACTTGCGAGCGCAAAATTATGGGTGCCAGGAACTTCAATGTCGTAGACTGGGATACGCACGGAAAGAGGCTCAACGGAGAGAATCCGGTGGTTAAAGTTATGCACCCCCTCTTCAAGTTTTTTCCAATCTCCCCCAAAGAACCGACTCACAATAGAATCCAGACGAATAAGAGACTGATCTTTTGTTGTCTTACGAATACGATTGTATGATGCTTCATCAAATGATCCGCGAGTACGCCAGAGGTCATTCAGAACGCGGAGCGCTTTCCGAAGATAAGTCTTCCGGTACGAATCTAATCGCTGTTTTCGAAACTCTACTGTCCATTGTTTTTTTGTTTCTTCACGACGCCAAGCCAAAAGCACCTCGCTTTTCCATTCCTCCTGCGCTTTCTCATGCAACATTCGCTTTTTTTCAGGATACTCTGCAAAATAAGCTTCGACTCGCTTCGCTTGAAGTATTCTATTGTTTGGGTTACTCCAATATTTTTTTTGTTCATTGTTCAAACGAGCGGTAGTAGCATCTCGATACTTTGTATTTTCTTCATAAAACAGGCGTGATCTTTCTTTCATAAAGGCTTTATAGGCTGCGTCCTCCCACTGCTTCTTTGCGCGTGCAGAAAAAAGTGCCCTCATACGAGGTGTTGTCATAAGTGCGCGAATTTTTTCACGATATTCTGGACGAGCGTGAGCTTGTCGTGCCTTCTCCTTCGACTCTGGAGTATGTAGGGTATGTTCAAGATGAGCGGTATGAAATAGAAGATGTTCCTGTTTACCGAGACGAACAAGATTGTCCGGATTATTGTTGCGTTTATTAAAATCCCTGTGATGCACGGCCGTTCCAGATTCTTTTGTATACACACCTTGTGCAAGATTATAGCGATCAGAAAGCAGGTGTGTGAAAATCCAACGCGATTCGCTTGGTGAATACACTAACTCATAACCCTTAATAGTAATGTGCTTTCCGAGACGCGAGAGCTGACGGCGAAGTGGCATGAGCGAGTATTCTGAAAGAAGATCAGCTACTTTTTTGTACGTCCCATCTCGGAGCATGAAACGATGATCGGGAGTACAAATAATTTCTTCCCCCGTATCAAGCGTTACCTTCACCACGGAGGCATCAACTTTTGTAACACGCGGATGAAGGATGGGAGCAACAGTAATTGAACCGTCTAAAGCCATTGTATAGCAGTAGTTTTGTTTTCCTTCGGTATCTTCCCTTACCAACTCTTCAAAAGAAAGTTCGCGTCCATCGACCAAGGCAACCTTAGTATCAGCGGAAAAACATCCTCCGGCGGAGTCTCCTTCAACAATAAAAAGTTCGGACTCCTCCGGAGATCGACTCTGACAATCGGTAAGTTTCCCCGGAAGCGAAAACCCTTCGAGCGCTCCTTTTCTGATAACACTCTCCTTTGCGGCCTTTGCGGCTTTCCGCGCCTTCATGGCAAGCGTTACTTTTCCCGCAATCATTCGAGCATCATCAGGATTTTCCTCAAGGAAATTACTCAAAGCTTCAGATAAAATATTTTCCGTGGCGCTTCTCGCTTCAACGCTTCCAAGTTTACTCTTCGTTTGTCCTTCGAATTGAATTTCTCGAATTTTGACCGAGATGACCGCGGTCAGTCCTTCCAGCACGTCATCCCCGGTGAACGAATCTTCCGAATCTTTCGAGGAAGAATTTTTCTTCGAGTACGCATTTATGGTTCGCGTCAGTCCTGACTTAAACCCGGTAATATGCGTTCCTCCTTCGGGGGTATGAATATTGTTCGCGAAAGCCAAGACGCGAGAATTTATGTCATCCACATACTGAAAAGCAATTTCTACTCCCACTCCTTCGGTTTCTTTCTCTGCGTAGAAAACATTTTTATGAATCGGTGTCTGGAACTCGTTATAAAATCGAATGAGAGAACGGAGTCCTCCCTCAAAGTAGAAAGTAAACGAAGGCGCCTCGATGTCCCCTTCAGAGAAATAAAACAATGAATCAAGGTCAATCTTTCCCTCGACCTTCGAAGCATCAATCGCACGGATGCGAAGCCCTTTCACAAGATAGGCCTGCTGGCGCAAATGACCAACGATTCGATTCCAGTCGAAGATAACCTCCGGAAAAATTTCGGTATCTGGCTCGAAGGTCACAATCGTTCCGTGGAGTTTTGAAGCAGAAACTTTTTTGACCGATGCTTTCTTTTTCCCGCGAGCGTACTCTTGCACAAACTTCCCTCCATCGCGATGAACCTCAACTTTGGTATACACCGACAGAGCGTTCACGACGGAGGCTCCCACTCCGTGGAGCCCACCGGAAACCTTATACCCTTCCCCGCCGAACTTTCCTCCCGCATGGAGAGTGGTCATAATCGTTTCGAGCGCAGAAACTTTGGTCTGCTTGTGCATGTCTACCGGAATTCCTCGGCCGTTATCAACCACTCGAATGCGATTCCCGGGAAGAAGTACGACTTCAATCTCATCAGCAAAGTCTCCCATCGCCTCATCGCGCGAGTTATCAAAAATTTCCCAAATGAGGTGGTGGAGTCCATCAGGGCAGGACGTCCCAATATAC
>JBBTWL010000031.1:0-3619 GCA_038062775.1 Patescibacteria group bacterium
CCGCCGCACCCTCGCTTCGGAAAAATTCGCGCCGATAATTGCGAAAACAAATACAGTTAAAGAATAGCTGAAAAAATTTGTTTTCGCAAAGTTTGTTCTTTGAAAGAAAAGTAAAAAAGAAAGCACCTTGCGGAATTCGTGATGAACGAATTGATCCGCAAGGTGCTGGTGAGCGAGCCACGGCTCGCTCACGCTACTTTGCCGGTAGCGATAGAGGGATAATAATTTCGACATCTCTGATCCATTGCGCAGAGTTGTCGTCAAACCAGATCCGGTTGAATTTTCCCACTTCAATTGCCTTTGATGCCGGCAGTGTCCCTGGTAGGGAAACTGACCGTCCATCGGTAAAATAGAGATGGTTATTCTGGTGACCCGGATTCAGAAAACCACTCCCCGTCTGCGTGTACTCCACTTTCTCCACCACCCCTTCTACATACTTTTGAAATGGGTGCTGAGAATCTGTGCCTCTGGAACACGCGACTGAGATACCGAGCATGAAAACCGCAAGAATGACCTTGACGGCAATCGCCATCGGGCCACGCTCTGCGGCTTTCTCGTAGTCCTGCCATGTCTGCTTCATACCGTTTTCTCCTTTCAATGTGCAAGTTCTCTGCGACACCGTGCCGCAGAGGTATCAAGCACTGATGCTTAATTACGATAGCTAATATAGCATATATGAGCTTAAAAGTCAAGGGCGCGTGGCCAAAACAAAAACAGAACCTTTTACGAGATTCTGTTCAAAAACCAATGAAATTATCCTATCAATTCTTAAAAGTTATCGGCGCTGTGCGCCGCCAACGAAAAAGTCGGTCAATTTTCCGAAAGTCAGATTTTGGTGCGGGTACGGAGAATCGAACTCCGATCTACACATTGGAAGTGTGTTATTCTACCATTAAATTATACCCGCGGATTTTCAAGAACGCTGTCCATCATAGCGGAAATTTCTCGAGATAGGAAAACCCCGAATTCTCTCACCCCCCCACTTCTGATAGAAAGATGAGCAGTTCCGTACGGAAGTTTCCCCCGCCTTGAAACCTTCTTATCTTGCCGGTAATCTACCTGACTTTTTTGAAACTGTCCAAGAGGGATTCCTATCTTTTGGAACCAGAAATCTAGGGCTTCCTTCTCATTCGTATCAGGATAGAGATGTAATCGAACAGAGAAATTCTTTGTGCCCAAAAAAAAGGAATTTTTAAACCAAAGAATAGCAAACTGGATAATCCGATAGTCAGAGTTCGTTATTCGAACAATACCATCTGTTTTACTCCCTTCACCGATATAGAGCCCGAGACCCAGCAAAAATATATCTCTCTGGGAAAGACTCCCGAGTTTTTTGAGAGCCTCTGCTTTAGCTTCCTGAATTGAAAGAAGGCGTATTCTATTTTTTGCCGCTCCTGATGCCGCTCGAGCTTCCCCTATAAATCTAATAGTTTCTTCGTTTGGAACGTAAGGAACATCAGCAAGCCAATAATTAATGGTACTTTTAGAGATACTAAGAGTTTTCTGAATATAAGAATAGGAGTATCCTTTTTTTCGTAAGAGAATTGCGGATTTCCTTTTTTCAATATACGTCTTCATAGGTACAATATATCAACTAGTATACAAGTGTTCAAGTATAAGAAATGTTACAATCCCCAGATGTCTGCCATTTTCTTCAAAATCCTCACCATTTTTTCCATCACCCTCGCCTCTTTTTTTGCTCTTTTCTCGTCCCCGAAGACTGAAGAATTTCCCTCTCCCTCTCCTTTCTTGGGAGAACCAAAAACAACCCCTTATAGAGGAACCTCAACGACATCAGAGGAAAAAAATATTGCTTCAACCACTGAAAAAAGTTCTTTTGTCTCCACTACCACACCTTCCAAAAAGGTTCCCATAAACGCCGGGTCGAACATCGTTCCGGTTCATATTCCAAAAGTAAAACCCCCCCTTCTTCCCTTCCCACTTCTCAATGACGCTCTCCGAAATGCCACGGTAAATATTTTTTGCACTTCGAAAACTTCAGGCCCCTTTAACCCCATCAGCGGAACTGGAGTAATCATTGACCCGCGCGGAGTCATTCTCACCAACGCACATGTTGGACAATACCTTCTCCTGAAAGACATCTATGAAAAAGATTTTGTTAATTGTTCCGTACGCACCGGAAGTCCGGCCACACTGAAATATCATGTGAAACTTCTCTATCTTCCCCCTTCATGGATCGATGCGAACAAAAAGAACATAGCCAAAGAAATCGCCCTTGGAACCGGGGAGGAAGATTATGCTTTCCTCTTTATTATTGAAACAACAAGTGGGGATTCTCTTCCCGCCTCTTTCCCGTTTGTAGAAACGAGCCGTATAGGAGATGGGTTTATTGATTATGCGGACGATGGAATTCTTGTCGCCGCCTATAGCTCCGGATTCTTGGGAGGAATCGAAATTCAGAAAGATCTTTCTCTCACCTCAACCACCGTTACCGTAAAGAATTTTTTTACCTTTAAAGAATCGACGGTTGATCTCATTTCTCTTGGTGGAAGTATCATCGCGCAAAAAGGATCTTCCGGAGGCGGCGTATACTCTCGCGGAGAAAATGCGGTAATTGGAATTATCGCCACCGCCACCGCAGAAGACTCAACCGCCAATCGAGATGTCCGCGCCATTTCCATCGCCCATATTGAACGAAGCCTTGCCGGACACACCGGAAAAAGCATCCGAGAATATCTCCAAGGAGACCTTTTTGAAAAAGTGCAAAATTTTGATTTGAATTTATTTGGAGTCCTCAAAAAAGCCCTCGAATTAGAGCTCAAAAAATAGTCCCAAACAACAACATTTTCTTCTCTGGCAATTTCTTCTTCTTTGTCTCATGCTAGGAAGATGAACGAGCTCATACATGAACCCTTGGCCTCAAAAATTAGACCGAGGAGTCTTGACCACTTTGTCGGGCAAGAGCATTTGGTGGGGAAAGGTATGCCCATTCGCACGGCGATTGAAAAGAAGCACCTCTTTTCTTTTGTGCTCTGGGGACCGCCCGGGTCGGGCAAAACAACGCTTGCCAAGATTTATGCGAACACACTCGACGCTGAACTCTTTGAACTCTCCGCCGTCTCCGCCGGAAAAGATGATATTCGAAAAATTATTGAGATACAAAGTGCAAGCCCGAAAATTTTATTTTTAGATGAGATTCATCGCTTCAATAAATCACAGCAAGATTTCCTGCTTCCTTTTGTTGAAAGCGGTGAATTAGTGCTGATCGGCGCGACCACGGAAAATCCTTCTTTTGAAATTATTTCTGCTCTTCTCTCGCGATGCCAAGTATTTGTCCTCCAGCCCCTCTCGCACAAAGATATTGAAAAAATTCTTGAACGAACAGAAACGAGAGAGGAAATAAAATTTGGAAAAGAATCTCGAGAATGGCTTCTTGAATTTTCAAACGGCGACGCGCGAAAAACTATTTCACTCATTGAAAACGCACAGAAGCTCTACGGAAAAATTTCTCCTGAAATCTTGAAAGATACTTTGCAATCCACGATTCGCTACGACAAAAAAGGAGATGAGCATTACGATACGATTTCCGCCTTCATTAAAAGCATGCGAGCCGGGCAAAGCGATGCCGCGCTTTATTATTTGGCTCGCATGATTGAAG
>JBBTWL010000032.1:0-4172 GCA_038062775.1 Patescibacteria group bacterium
CCCCGGGCTCGCGTAGCGAGCCCGGGGCTTCGTGGTCAGTCAACCACAATGACAGGGAATGGATTCCCCTTCAAGGGCAAGATTTCCTTGCCTTTGACGCGGTGAATGTTCACCATCCCCGCCTCGTCGGCGAGGAGAGCGACCATCGCACCTGAATTGAGTCCCTTCTTCTGAATCTCTTTCAGAGCATCCATGCCCTTATAGAGGTGAAGCTCCGTGAGCTCCCTGTCAACCTCGACAAAAACCGTTTTCACGATTTCAACCGGTGTCGTTTTGGGATTCTTCGAAGAGACTTCTACTCGGTCTCTCGCGACTACCCGTCCGCTCCCCGCCTTCTTCGAGACGAAGAAGAACTCCTTCGGGGCACCCACCATTTTGGTTTCGTCGTCGTACGACTCAACCAAAATGCACGGCGCCTTGTCCCAAAGTGCCCCATACTCGTCCTTGTTGACGACGGGGTATCCTTTCCTCGGGGAACCATTCGAGGTGAAGACCTCGATTTTCCCCCGGGCGGTTATGCCGTCGAGCTTCTGACGCTTTCGCGCCTGTGCCTCCTCGTGGAGTCGCTGGCGCTCCGCGTTTTCGATTGCCCTCTGCGCCTCGTTCTTCTTCTTCATCTGGGCATTCATTGCCCGAATGAAGCGTTTCTCCCCCTCGCTGAAAACCGGCTCAAGCGAGAGCGAGTCGGCGACCATGTCTTTGAGTCTGATGAGCTCTTTTCTGGACCGCCCTCCCTCCCACTCGATTCCACCAGCCCCATCGAGCACCGCCTGACGCTTGGTCAGGTCGGTCAATGGATCAACCCTGTACAGGTTACGTCGACAGACGTAAACAATTATCGGGTCTTTCCCTTCGTCCCAATCCTCCAAAAGCCACGCCAAATCGTGGGGTGGCCCTTTTTCGAAGCGCCACCACACGGTCCCGGCACCATCCTTGATTTCGGCCGGCAGGAATCGAGCGCCAGAAGGCGCCCGCGGGCTCTTCACCATCTTAATGGTGAGGTTCCCCGGGACCCATCTTTTAAGACAGGTCAGAAACCCTTCGCGGTCCTCTTCCAAGAGGATTTCAAAGGCACTGGAAGTTTCCATCGTACATCTCCAAAACCTAGCCCTATCCCGCTAGGTAAGAATAAATTAAAAGAGGCGGATAGGACGCCTCGCTAACTACCCTCCATTATACTATATAAGTATCCTATCTGTCAATAGCTCTTGAAGGATTCTTTTCCCTGCTCATTTGAACGACAAACGCCTTCCCTAAACGGCAGTATCGGCAGTCTTTCTCCTCGCAAATTCTTTCAAAAAAGGAAAGATTTTCGATATCTTTGGCTAGTTCGTGAATTTGATTTTCGAGTACCTTCACTTCTCCATCAGGAATAATAAATTTCTCCCTATGGAACTTTCCTTTCTCATCAGGCTCCAAAAAATCTATCTCCCCGCTCTGCATGGAATATTGCCCGCCATTTTTCTCAAGAAGCATTTTGTAAAACACAAGCTGGCGGTAATAGTTTCCTCTTCCTGTCTTTTTTGCCACTTTCTCGCTTTTCGTTTTTCCTTCTATTTCATTTCGGCTTTTTGGTTTTCCGGTCTTATAATCCACCACATTCACTGCCGAAACTTCCCCATCATTCAAAATCTCCACCTTATCGAGCTTCCCAGAAAGTGGAAACGGAATATTTTCCCCCTTCCATTCAATTTCCATAAAAGCGCCTCGAACCGCGAATTCAGAAAGTGCTGGGAAGCTATCAAATGTTTCTTGGTATGTTTGAAAATATCCTTCAAGCGCCTTTTTTCCTTTTTCGCATGCTTCTTTGAAGTCTCGTTCAAGGAGGGGCATTTTCTCAAGATGACGTTTGAAAGAGGCGAGAAGAAATTCAATGGAAATTTCCTCTCCTCCTCGAAGGCGATTAAAAAGATCGTTCAGAGCCGCATGCATGGCACTTCCATAGAGCTGATGCTTATTCTCTGCTTGTGGGAGCCGGAGTAAGTTTACAAAAAAATAGGTCCATGGACACTGCAGATAATTATTGAGATGCGTTACCGAGAGCCCCTGCGAGAGAAAAAGTTCATGAACATACTCTTCGTATGACGGTGAAACTTTCGGGGAAAACAGAAAAGATTTAGCCTTTTCGTTTTTCTCATGAGTTACCTCTTGCTTCTCTCGTGAAAGAAGTTCGTCTCCAATTTCTTCAAGAAATCGGGAAGGAATATGCGCCTTTCCATTTTGACCCTTCTGCGAAAAAAGAATGACAATATCTTTTCGTGCTCGGGTGAGTGCCACATAGAAAAGGCGCCTTTCATCGTTTTCTCTGTCGTTTTCTTTTTCACTTTTCTTTTCCTCACCTTCTTTCTCCTCTTCCTCATCACCTTCTTCGCTTATTCCATAGAGCGGAAGAGAGAAGGCGTTTCGTTCTCGTTTCCCTCCCCATTTTCCCTCTCGGGCGCCCACAATATAAACCGCGTCAAACTCAAGCCCTTTCGAGCGGTGCGCGGTCATAATTCGAACCCCATTTGAAGAAGGGGTTTTTCGTTTTGAAGTGTCCTCAATTCTATATAGTTCAAGGGTGTCGAGATACTCGAGAAATGCTGTTAGTTTCGGAAATCGCTTCCCTTCTGAAAACTTCTTCGCAGACTCAAAAAAAGACTGTACTCCCTCGAGTCGAAAGAAACCCGAAGGTTCTGAAAGAAAATAAGAGAGTATCCCCGCCTTTTCAAGCGTCTCTTCAAAAAAAGAAAGAAGCGAAATATGTTTCGCACTTTTCACAAGAGATTCAAAGAGCAACGAGTATTCCAAAAAAGGTTCATTTTCTAAAACTCCCGCTTCACGAAGGAAAAATGAAGAGGCGATAACTTCTTGAAGGGGAATTCTTTTGCGCCCCGACAAACGCAGGGCTTTAAGCGTTTCAAGAAGGGGGAGTTTCAGAAAATCAAGAAATAATGTTTCGGCGAAATACTCTTCATTCGCCGGGTCATTTAAACTTTTGAAAAAACCCTTAAGTTTCTTTGCTTCTTCAAGCACTCCTCCTTCTTTTGATTCAAGAACAACAGGAATCCCTCTTTGACGTAAAACTTCGGCAAAGAAAGAAGCGTCTCTATTATCCCGACAGAGAATGGCCATCTCTTTTTTTTCTCCTCCTTCTTTTTGGTTTTGAATTTGCTTTTGAATTTCATTTGCGAGAAACTCCGCTTCTTCTTCCTCATTTTCAAGCTCTATGAGACGAAGAGGGTTTTGATCTTTTTCTCCTTCTGCCATAAGCTTCGCCGAGGAGATTCCGCTTTTTTGGATGAGAGAATGAGCGCTATCAAGAATAGCTTGAGTCGAGCGATAATTTTCTTCAAGCGTGATAACTTTGACGCTTGGATACTTCTCCTCGAAAGAAAGGAAATTTTGAATGGACGCTCCTTGAAAACGATAGATGGCCTGCTTTTCATCCCCCACGACAAAAATATTGGGATTGTCGTGAAAAGAAGCCAGAAGCGTTAACACTTCGTTCTGCGAAGCGTTCGCGTCCTGATGCTCATCCGCCAAAATATAATGAGCTTCTTCTTGGAGAATGAGGAGGAACTCCGGATTTTTTCGGATGGTAAAAAGCACCTCAAGAATCATGTCCTCGTAGTCATAGAGGCGTTTTGTATGAAGTTCTTTTTCGTACTCTCCATAAAGAAGCGCCAATTCTTCATTTTTCGTAATCTTTTTCTCTTTCAGCGTATATTTCCCTTTCATCTTTCCAATGAAACGCCCCGATTCATAGACTTTGTCCGGAATTTCATTGAAATTTTCCCTTTCCTTTTCTACCGCCTTCAAAAAGTCTTCTGGAGAAAATCCTTCTCGTTTTATTTCTTTTATCGCCGAAAGAATGGCAAAAACATAGTAAAACGTATCTCCCCACGGGCGGAGAATTGTAAGTGGAACAGATTCAATCAGTTCTTCGAAGATTTTTATTCGTTCCGCTTCATCCGCCACTCGCCCTCCAACAATGCGGGGAAACTCTTCGGGAAATCGCGCGATGACATCGTTGCAATATCCGTGGAAAGTCTGGATTTGGACGCGATATGCAGAAGATCCCACAAGAGAGGTTAAGCGTTCCCTCATGGCAGAAACTCCAGATTCAGTGAAGGTAAGGGCAAGGATATTTTCAGGAGCCGTGTCGGTCTTTTGTAAGATATTTGCGATAC
>JBBTWL010000033.1:0-3304 GCA_038062775.1 Patescibacteria group bacterium
AGTGGTGGAACCAGAAGTGAGAATGTTTGCTGCCGTGAGAAGTCCAGTGGAGGTGATGTTTCCAGCGTTAAAGACGGTCGCAAAGAGGTTGGTGGATGATGCGGTAGTTGAAAAAAGATTTGTTGTGGTCGCGTTTGTTGATGTTGAATTGAGAGCAGTGAAGTTTTGGAGAGTGGTGGAAGCAAGTGCCAAGATATTAGTGAACGTACCAAGACCGGAGGAGGTGATGTTTCCAGTAGTGAGAGAAGTGGCAAAGAGGTTGGTGGATGATGCGGTGGTGGAGAAGAAGTTGGTGGAGGTGGAGTTGGTGGTCGTTGAATTAATGCCGGTAAAATTTTGGAGGGTGGTTGACGCATTCGTGAGAAATCCACCCGAAACGGTAAGAAGACCGCTGCTATTAATTTGAAATCTTTCGGTTAACGTACTTAACCCGTCATTTATCGTGCCAATCGTAAAAGATCCTTGAGTCGAGGAGGCATACCAATGTTTTAAGTTAACACCGGCAGAAGGATCAGAGAGGAGAATCTGTGGTCTGGTGGAAGTAGAAACTGAAAATGCTCCGTAGGGAGTGGTGGTACTAATACCAACTCGTCCAGTTGAAATTTCATAAAAAAATCCATTATTCCCGCCAAAAGTACCGGCACTATTAAATTGGATGGCACCAGTAGAACCTCCGGGAGAACCCCCGGCCGCACCCGCGTCGGTTCCACACACAATGTTCCCTGAAGCATCAGTTTCAAGCACTTCGGTGTCATCGCAACTTAAAAGACTGGGGAGGCGGAGAGTTCCATAAAAAATTGAATTTCCGGTAACTTGAAGAGTAGAAGAGCCAAAAATTCCTCCGGATGAATTCACATGGAAAAGAGAGTTTGAAGAAGCATCTTGAATATCAAAAAGTTTCGCACTCTGTGCGGTGAACCCACGAAGTGAGAGAGGTACCGTCAGTGTTGAAGTAGAACCAATCGTCACAAAAGAATTTGAAATGGCTGTTGTTGTTCCGAAAACGGAGGGCGTTGTTGTGCCAACTACCGATCCAGCAACTTGGGCAAAAGCGGAAGAAGAAATCCTTTGACGAGGGGAAAGCGTTTCAGAAGAGATGTTATTGGAAGACACTTCAACCTGGAGATAGATATTCGTGTTCCCTGAAAAATCATAATTCAACGCATCGGCAAATCCGTTCGCGGTGTCGCCAATATTTACAGTGAAAACGCCTTGACGAACGGTTGCGGTCGTTGTTCCAGGAGTTCCCGTCGGCCACAATTTTGTACCTGATCCGACGGTCGAATTGTCCCAAATCGAAAACTTCAAGTAATAGGTCGTACCAGAACCACCAAGAAGGTTCCCGCTTGAATCCGTAAGGCGTCCTTGATAGCCCAAAATATACGGAACCGTTGATGCCGCGAGGAGTGGAGAAATAGGGCTAAGAATAAAGATGAAAATGAGAAGAATCGAGAAGAAACCCTCCGCAAAACGCCATTGCGAAGATTTATTTTCACCAAAAATTTTTATGCCAAAAAAGTACCTCTTCATACCAGAAATCGGTGCCCATAATTTTATCATCGAAACAACAAAAAAACCCTTTCAAAATCAGGGTTTTTTGTGGATATCTGAAATGAATTTTATCAACAGTTTTTCCTTGCAAATTTCAGAGAGTCTTTAAGAGATTCTCTCTCAATTTCCTTGTCGTTTTGCCCGAGCTCGATCAATGTCGGTCAAAAACTGCTTCCGAAGCCGGACACTCGATGGAGTAATCTCCAAAAATTCATCATCCGCCATAAGCTCAAGCCCTCGCTCGATGGAGAGAAGAAATGGTGGCACAAGATTAATATGTTCATCACTTCCAGTCTGACGGAAGTTGGTCAATTGTTTTCCCTTCACCGGATTCACACTCATTTCTTCGCCTTTTGACGTGTTTCCAATGACCATTCCCTCATACACTTCAACATTCGCCGGAATATAGAGCACTCCGCGTTCTTGCAAATTCCATAACGAGTATCCGGTAGCTTTTCCTTTTTCCATAGAAATCATCGAGCCCACCGCGCGCTTTCGAATTTCTCCTATGTATAATCGAAACTCCAAAAATCGCGAACAGAGAATTCCTTCTCCACGAGTATCAATAAGAAATTGTCCGCGATATCCAAGAAGTCCGCGTGTTGGACCTTCAAGAATCATTCGGGTCACATTATTTTCCTCTTTCATTTCGCGAATGGTAAATCCGCGAAGCCCCAACTTTTCAATAACCGCACCTTGAAATTCGCTCGGTACATCAATGGTCGCTTCCTCAAACGGCTCATATTTTTGGCCATCTTTTTCCTTTATGATAGCTTGCGGTTGAGAAACTTGGAGCTCGAATCCTTCACGGCGCATGTTTTCAAGAAGAATCGCAACGTGGAGTTCCCCTCGTCCTGAAACTTTGAACCGATCACTTTCAGAAAAATTAATTCGAAGTCCCACATTAATCTCTAGTTCTTTTTCGAGTCGTTCTCGAATTTGCCGGCTCGTCACAAATTTTCCTTCACGTCCCGCAAACGGAGAATTATTCACCACAAAATTTAACACCACCGTCGGCTCATCAACGGCAATTGAGGGAAGAAGTTTTGCGTCACTTTGTAGAGCTCCTGTGTCTCCAATATAAATATCAGGAAATCCAGAAAACATAATAATGTCTCCGCAATTCGCTTCGGTTACTTCCTTTCTTGAAAGTCCTTCGAAGGTATAGAGTTTCGTAAGCTTTCCTGACTTTGCTTCTTTTTCAACTCCTTTCACAAAAAGCACTTTGTCCGTGCGAAGTGTCCCGGAGTAAATGCGCGCAACGGCGAGGCGTCCCAAAAAATTGTCGTATCCAAGATTAAACACTTGAAGCGCGAGTGGGTCTTTGGCATGTGAGGAAGCCGTAGGAACTTTTTCAAGCACCATATCAAGAAGCGGAGAGAGATCTTTCGACTCATCTTCGAGATGTTTCTTCGCGATTCCCTCTCGCGAAATGCAGTAGATAATGGGAAAATCCGCCTGGCTGTCACTCGCCCCAAGCTCGACAAAAAGGTCGAAAACCTCACTTTCCACACGCTTCGGATCTGCCGCCGGCTTATCGATTTTATTGATAACAACAATCGGCTTCAGTCCTAATTCCAAAGATTTTTTCAAAACAAAACGTGTTTGAGGCATAGGCCCCTCTTGTGCGTCAACTACTAAAAGTACGGAATCAACGGAGCGAAGAACTCGCTCAACTTCCGAACCAAAGTCCGCGTGACCCGGTGTATCAACAATATTTATTTTCGTCGTCGCTCGTCCATCCGGATTATCC
>JBBTWL010000034.1:0-7496 GCA_038062775.1 Patescibacteria group bacterium
TGCCACACAGCTCCGCCAGCCGGCGGAGCTGTGTGGCATTGAACCTCTGTTTCGTTGCGAGCCGAAATAAAAATCTCCTTTCACCGAAATCTCAAAAACCGCGCAGACGCATGGCTTTTTCTTTTTCACGAATGGCTCGTAACAGATGGCTAATTCCTCACTCTTTTAATCTTTGCGCCGAGCCTTGCGAGGCGCTCTTCAATTTTTTCATATCCCCGATCTATGTAATGAATGTTTTCAATGGTTGATTCTCCGCTGGAAACTAGGGCGGCGATTATGAATGCCAACCCCGCGCGAAGATCTGGACTCTCAAGACGACGCCCATGAAGAATACTTGGTCCTTTCACCGTCGCGCGATGCGCATCCCAGACTTTGATATTTGCCCCCATTCGAATAATATCTTCCGCATACCCGAGGCGTCCTTCAAAAATAGTTTCAAACACGAGCGACTCTCCGGAAACTTGAGAGAGAAATACCACCATAGGAGCTTGGAGGTCGGTTGGAAATCCCGGGTACTCGTGGGTTCGAATATTTACTCCATGGAAAGATTCATTCTTCCTTTTTCCATTTTCTCGAAAAATAATGGATCTCTCTCCTTTTTCAAATTCTACTCCCGAACGTAAGAGTGCGTTCAAGAGACTTTCAATGTGTTTGGGGATAAGATTCGTAATTTCAAGATTATCTCCACAAAGGGCTCCGAGAATCACCATGCTCCCCGCTTCAATTCTGTCAGGAATAACTTCGTACTCTTCGGAAAGTGAGAGCAATTCTTTTCTTCCTTCAATCATGAGAGTGGTGGTGCCAATTCCGGAAATTTTTGCACCTCCCTTCACCAAGAAATTGGCGAGTGATTCAATTTCTGGCTCAAGTGCGGCATTCTTTATTATGGTTGTTCCTTCAGCCAAAACTCCCGCCATAAGAAAGGTTTCCGTTCCTGTTACGCTTTGAATGGGGAAAAATATTTCGGCTCCGCGCAGTCTCCCCCTCTCCGCCGTCACCGTATATATTTCGTTTGAAAGTTCTACCTCTGCCCCCATTTTTTCAAATCCCGAAAGAAAAAGGTCAATCGGTCGCTCGCCGATAACACATCCCCCCGGATGAGGAAAAGAAACCAAACCCAAGCGGGCAAGAGTGGGTCCTGAAAGTAAAACCGACCCTCGCATCTTTTTGGCAATTTCTGGAGAAAGTAAAGAACTCTTTACCCCATCAGTTGAGAGAGTAACTTCATGCAAAGTATGGTGAGCAATTTCTGCCCCAAGACCTTGAAGCATCGAGAACATTCCTAAGAGATCGCTGATTTCTGGAATGTTTTTGAGACGCACTTCTCCTTCAAAAAGAAGTGAGGAAGCGGCGAGAGGAAGAAAGGTATTCTTTGATCCGGAGATGGAAATGGTACCGTTCAGTTTCTTCTCTCCTCCCAGTCCTTCGACCAGAAACATCTCTTCGCTATTTTTCATGGGTGGAATGGTAGCACGGAGAGAGGAGGAAGAAAATTTACAGAAGGTGTCTTTTTTGAGAGTATTCGAATATGAAAATTGTTGATGTTCTCCCACTCTCCCGAGGCGTTTTTCGGGAAAAGCTCTCCTATTTTTCAGGAAAAGATTTAGAGTCTGGATCTCTTGTTTCGGTGCCTATTCGTAGTAGCTCCGTTCAGGCCATTGTTATTGAAGTAAGAGAGGCCTCAAGCCTCAAAACAGAGCTCCGGAAAGCCGATTTTGAATTGAAGAAACTTGGGGAGGTTCGTTCACGGAAACTTCTTCTTTCTGAAACTATTTCCGCGGCCAAAGAAACTGCCGATTATTTTGCGACGACGACTGGAGCCGTCCTTGAATTTCTTGTTCCAAAATCTATTCTTTCTTCTCCTCCCTTCCCCGATTACCCCAAAAAGATCAAAAAAAACGAGAAGAATGGGAATGAAGGTCTGGCGTTAGAAAAACAGGGGTTCGGAGCTCCCAACGAAGAACGCCAGTCACGGTATAAATCTCTCGTTCGAGAATCTTTTGCCAGAAACGCTTCCGTTCTTATGCTCTGTCCGACGATTTACGAAGCAAACTCCCTTTTTGAATACCTCTCAAAAGGAATAGAAGAATATGTCTTTCTTCTTCACGGGAAACTTTCTGCGAAAGAGCTCCGCCTGAGGTGGAGTGAGGCTTCAGAGAAAATACACCCCATTCTCCTTGTTGGAACCGCTCTTGCCCTTTCAGTTCCCCGAAGTGATTACGGAACCATCATTATTGAACATGAGAGCTCTCGATTTTATCGCACCCAAGCCCGGCCATTTCTTGATGTGAGGATTTTCGCCGAGTTTCTTTCAATGTCCCTAAGAACGAAGTTTATTCTCGGAGATTTCTTTCTTCGCGCAGAGACCTTCGGACGCTCCCAAAGTGGATTTGAAATCTCTCAAGGAAAAATCCCACTTCCTTCCGTTCGGAAACTCATTCTTCTTGGAAAAGCTGATCTTGAAGAAAAACAAGGGGAAGGTGAAACAAAGAAAATCTTTACCGCCCTTGGAGAAGAAGCCGTAGAGATGATGAGGAGAGCGATCCGCGATGAAGGAAGAATATTTATTCTTGCCGGAAGAAAAGGGCTTGCTCCAACGATTACCTGTGGAGATTGTCAGAATGTTGTGCTCTGCAAAGAATGTCATGCCCCAATAATTTTGGTCGGAGCTAAGGAGAGAGACGGAAGAAAAGGAAAAAATTATTTCCTCTGCCGAATCTGCGGGACACGAAGAAGCGCTGAAGAATCGTGCGGGAGTTGTGGAAGCTGGAATCTCTTGGGTCTCGGCATCGGCACTGAAGGTATTGAAAAAGAAGCGGAGGCTCTCTTCCCTGAAGCCAAAATTTTTCGCCTCGATGGAGAAACGTCTGAAAGTAGCAAGAAAAATGAAGAATTTATACGGGCGTTTGAAAAAAAGAAAGGAGCGATACTCATCGGAACAGAAATGGCATTGTCCCTTTTGTCCCAAAAAGTACACACCGGAATTATTGCTTCCCTTGATTCGGTACTCGCTCTTCCTGATTTTCGAGCCCAAGAAAAAGTGTTTTCTCTTGCTCTTCGGGTGGGCTTTCTTTCAGAACATGCTTTTCTTATCCAAACTCGTATTGAAGGGGGTGGGCCCTTTCCCCACATCATTCGAGGAAATCCAAACAGCTTTTTTGAAGAAGAACTTCAGATGCGAAAAATATTCGAGTTCCCTCCTTTTGGAAGATTTATTCGTGTAACTCGAAACGGAGACAGAGAGAGAGTACGCCAAGAAATGCAAACTTTTGCCAATTCAATATCTTCCTATGAGCCTATTCTTTTCTCTTCCGGAGGTGAGAGCGGAAAATCAAGCGCCCACAGCATTATTCATCTTAGAGGAGAGAAAACTTTCGATCAAAATCTCTTAAAAATCCTCTCTTCTCTTTCACCGAAGTTCCAAGTTGAGGTAGACCCAGAAGGGCTCTTTTCGTTGCCGAAAAGCGAAAACTTCCTATAATCAAAGGAATCGCATGGCAAAGATAGTCCAAAAAGGAGCGAAGGTGCTCCGAGAGAAAGCGAAGGAAATTCCTCTCTCAAAAATTAAAAGCCCTGAAATACAGAGGATTCTTCGTGACATGAAAGCGGCCGTCGAAAAAGAAGAAGATGGCGTCGCTATTGCCGCGCCTCAAATCGGAAAGTCTTTTCAAATTTTCGTCATTGCTCCGCGTGCTTTTGAAATAATTAATGAGAAGAATAAAAAAGATTCCAAAAAAAACCAAGAAGAAAAACTCAAAGAGAAAGGGGCAAAGAAAACTTCCAAAGAACATGCCGTTTTCATTAACCCCATGATTCTTAAAGCATCAAGAGAAAAGACATCGATGGAGGAAGGATGTCTCTCTGTCCGATGGCTGTATGGAAAAGTAGAGCGTTCAAAGAAAATAAAAATACGAGCGTATGATGAAAAAGGAGAAAGGTTTGAAGTTGGAGTTTCAGGACTTTTGGCCCAAATCTACCAACACGAAATCGATCACCTCCACGGGATTCTCTTTATAGACAAGGCAAATACCATTGAGGATCTTCCCCCAACGCTTAAAACGGCATGATTCCCCCCATAATTCTTTTTGGCTCTTCACGATTTTCATTTCTCACGGCGAAAAACCTTGAGGCTCGAGGATTTCTCCCTTCCCTTATTGTCACCAAACCCGATTCCAAAGCAGGACGAGGGCTCTCTTTGACTCCTCCTGAAATAAAGCTCTGGGCAATGGAGAAAAATATTCCTGTCCTTCAGAGCGAAAAAATAAACACCCTTGCGGAAGAGTTAGAAAAGCGAAAAGGTCATATTTTTCTTATCGCCTCTTTCAGAAAAATTATTCCCGAAAGCCTTCTCTCTATTCCAGAAAGAGGGTGGCTCAACATTCATCCCTCTCTTCTTCCAAAATATCGCGGTCCTTCCCCTATTATTTCTCAAGTGCTCGAAGGAGAAAAAAATGTGGGAGTCTCCATCATGCTTCTTGATGAGAAAGTGGATCATGGGAAAGTTTTTGCCAGAAAAGAAACTGCGCTTAGCTCCCCTCTTTCCGCCTTAGACCTTGAAGAACAGCTTGCGAAAATGGGAGCCAATCTTTTTACAGAAATACTTCCGAGTATTGTTTCTGGAGAACTTATCGGAGAGACACAAGATGAAAGCCAAGCCACATATACCAAAAAATTCTCGAAGGAAGACGGGCTTCTTGAAGTTTCAGAAAATGATGAGAAAAATTATAGAAAATATTTGGCGCTTGGGGAGACAATAGGGACATACTTTTTTGTTACGCGAAAAAATGGAGAGAAGAAGCGAGTGGTGATAAGGAAGGCAGTATTTGAAAATAATATTTTTATTCCCACTCGAGTTGTTCCAGAAGGGGGAAAAGAAATGGATTATCAAGACTTTTTACGCGGACTGTAAGAGTTGCGATTGGAAGTGAGTAGTGATAGCGTTTAGGAAGAAGTTTTGTTCTGGTTTTTTCCTGGAGGAACATATGAAATTATCCTTGGTAAAACCGAGTGCGGATGCCATTCGAGTGCTTTTCCTTGATGACGGAGAAATCCCAAGCAAGCCTCCTGAAATCGTTTCGGAGATGCATAGGCCGTTTTTTTCAGTGGGAAGAAGAGCGAAAGGAAGCGCGCACGAGATTCTTTCTTGCCAATTCCATCAAACAAGAAAAATTCTTGAGTTAGCGGGAGAGTCTGTTCATGGGCTTCACACCATTGAAGAGCTTGTCAGAGCCGCGGTGAACTGCTCGTATCTCCCGAGAGGAGATCGAGAAACCCTTGAAGTGGTGCTCTGCCTTATACAAAAAAGCTCGAACCGAAACGAAGTTCGGTTCTCCCTCCAGGGAGAAGTTATTGGGCCATCCCTTTCAAGGGTCGGCTAATCGATTCGTTGTCAAAGGCGATGAAGAAACCCCCCGTCCGCCTCAGGCGGACGGGGGATCTTTTTTGTTTCCTTCCCTTCCTTAAAAATTACCGATAATTGGGATTCGCAAGAGTGGCATTCCCCGCCTCAATCTTTTGATCCATAGCTTCCACTGAATTATTCAGAGCTGAAACCGAGTACAGACAAAGTGCGGTCATGCCTGCCACTAATCCATACGCCAAAACGCTTGATATTCTTCGGTGCAACATACAACAATGGATAAGCTGATAGAGAGAAAGTATACCCCACTCTCCTTCTCCTGCTACGCCTCCTTATCTTCCCTTCCTCCAAAACCTCGAAGCATATTCTTCACCCTCTGTGCTCCCCGGCGAAAAAGAGATAACTTTTTGTCTTTGCGAGTCCGAAGCATTTGAGCCAACTCATCTTTCGCAATATCAATAGCCGAGTAAAGGTCATCGGCTTCTTCTTCGGAACGGAACTTCTCTCCAGCAGACAAAAGGCTGAATTCTGCGCGGAAAAATTCACCTGACTTATGGTGCGCCGTGGTTTTTGAAATCTCGACATAGAGATCCGATGCCTTGAGAGCGACAAGTTTCTCCAAATGCTCAACTTTTTTTCGAATCTGATCCTCAATCGCTTCCGTCATCGCTATCCCACTCACTCGAATGTGAAGATTTATCATAAATTTTTATATTTAATTTTTAACGCCTCTTCCTCGAATTCTTCGGAAGAATACCTTCCGCCCCCTCTCTTTCGCCGACGGCCACGGTCTTCTGTGGACTCCTTTGCCCTCGGATAATAAAGAGATTTTTGAGAGGAACGTGAAGGATTTTTGAGAGAGAATTCAAGGCTTCCTCGTTCGCTCTTCCTTCTTTCGCTTTCGCTTTCACAAAAATTTCATATCGCTCTCCATCCTTCCAACATTTTTCCTGCTTTGAATTTGGGTGTACGCGAATGCGAACGGTTTTCATAGAACTAATTATTTTCTTTCTCTATTTTTAAACGGTCGTACCGCCCTAAAAGTATCGTTTTCTCTAAGATATGCTCTTCAATGGCTTGAAGTACTTGGGATTTCGTCGGGACGGCAAAAAAATTGAGGGTAGAAAGATCAGTCGCGTAAAGTGTAAAGAAGTAGCGATGAGTTGTTGGTTCGTAGTTCATTGGAGGACAAGGGCCCGTATACTCCGCCTTCCCTTTCCCATTAGCTCCAGAATTTCCCGCAATCGCCCCCTCATCAACCGATGTGGTACTAGAAGGAATATTATAAAGAACCCAATGATCGAAAACTCCATCCGGCTTGAGAGCCTTCGGAACATCTGGATCATCCATTATCAGTACAAGAGTTTTTGCACCCTCTGGAACACCTTCAATTTCAAGAGGCGGGCTCATATTTCGTTCGTCGCAAGTATACTTGGAAGGAATAAATCCCCCCTCGCTCCATGCTGGGCTCGTCAATTTCATCATAGAAGAATTATTTGGAGGAAGAGTTACTTGCTCCGGAGCCTCGGCTTTCTTTTTGGTTACCACGAAAGCCATTCCTCCAATAATTGCAAGCAACACCACTCCGGTTATTACTTTTCTCATGGGTTTATTATACCCCCCTGATTCAAGCAGAGACAATTTCCAATATCTCTCTTTTTGTGTATTATCTTTCTGTTCTTTAAAGAACACATTCCGCGTCTAATTGTTTAAGACTGGTCACGGGAACAACAAATTCCGCGGTACCTGCCTGCCGGCAGGCAGGGCTCAGTGGTAGAGTGTTAAAGTATATAGATGTATTTCGTCTATATATTACAAAGTCAAAAGGATTTTGGATTCTACACTGGGCTTGCAAAAGATATAACACGACGACTTCGTGAACATAATGCTGGTCAGATAAGACCAACGAAAAGCCGTATCCCGTTCAGGTTGGTTTATTCTGAAAGTTTTATTACTCGAGCTAAAGCACGATCGCGTGAAAAATTTTTCAAAACAGGTACTGGTAGAGAACTCCGAGATAAGATCTTGAAAAATAAAATTATTCCGCGGTAGCTCAGTGGTAGAGCGGCCCGCTGTTAACGGGTTGGTCGTAGGTTCGAATCCTACCCGCGGAGCCCACACTAGGTTAGGTTCAGAA
>JBBTWL010000035.1:0-6127 GCA_038062775.1 Patescibacteria group bacterium
CAATAAAATTTGAATACTAGAAGTGAGGAGTTTTTCGGGTTCTAATTTCTCGCTTCAATATCAATGACACGAGAGAGCTCTTCAAAAGAGGTTATTCCCGTGAGAGCCTTCACAAATCCATCTTGAAGCATCGTGAAAGTTCCCTGCGAGGCTTCTTCTTCGGCGATGTCGCGCTCGGAACTGCTCTTTGAAACAAGATCTGATATTTTTTCGTTCATAAACACTGCTTCAAAGATGCCGAGACGCCCCTTATACCCAAGCCCCGCGCACTCTTTGCATCCAACCGGAAGAAATTCTTTTTCTTTCTGAATATTTTTTGTTTTTTCGGCCACGCTCGCCAAAACTTCATCAACCCGTTTTTTTCTCTCCGGCAAAAGCGCGGTTTCTTTTTTGCAGGCAGGGCAAAGAATGCGGATGAGGCGTTGTGCCATTGAGGTATTAATAGCGGAGCCGATAATTTTTGGGTCCACCCCAAGATCAATGAGGCGAGGGAAAGCCCCCGCCGCCGAATTGGTGTGAAGGGTGGAGAAGACGAGGTGCCCCGTGAGAGCGGCGTTTATCGCAATTTTCGCCGTTTCTCCGTCACGAATTTCACCGACCATGATGACGTCCGGGTCTTGTCGAAGAACCGATCGGAGTCCTGAAGCAAAGTCGTATTCCTTATGGTCAACTTGAGTCTGAACGATTCCGGGCATGTGGTATTCAATGGGGTCTTCAATCGTAATAATTTTAATATCGGGTTTGTGCACTCGTTTGAGAAACGCGTAGAGGGTGGTGGTTTTTCCGCTTCCGGTGGGACCGGTCGTCAAAATCATTCCCGTTGGTTTTCCGATTTCGTGCGCGAGTTTATTAAACAAGTCTTCTTCAATACCGAGTTTTTCCATGGAAACGGCGATGGATTGCGGGTTTAACACTCGAAGCACCACCGATTCGCTGTACGCCCCAGGGAGAAGGGAAGTGCGGATTTCAATATCTCCTTCTTTGAGGCGGATGGAGAAACGCCCGTCCTGCGGAGCGTTTTTTATATTCAATTTCAAACGCGAGAGCAGTTTCAGTCGCGAGAGCAGAAGGACGAATGTTTCCAAATCAAAGGTCAAAATTTCGGTAAGCACTCCGTCGAGACGATAGCGCAGTCTCACATATCCTTCTTCCGGTTCAAGGTGAACATCGGAGGCGTGAAGAGCGAGCGCCCCGGCGAGAATAATTTCTAAAATACGCGAGATTCGGTAACTCTTCTTCATTGAAAGCGTTCCAGAAATAAGTTTTTTCACGTCTTCAAGGCTCTGGACTTCGTTCGTAAACTGCTCGATTTCTTCGCTTGAAATATCAAGCATTCCTGCCTTGACCTCGGAAGTGAAAGCGACGTCTTTGTATCGGGAGAGGGCGCGCTCAAGACCGACTGATGAAACAATAAAAATCTCTACGGCGTAGCCTTTTCCACGAAGTCCCTCAAGGACAAGCTCGGTCGCGTCCTTTTTTGGAGCGCGGACGGCAACTTTTAACTTTTTTCCCACAATATCAAAAACGGCCAACTCGGCTTTGTGCGCCTCTTCTTCGGGGATGAGGCGCAAAGCGTCTGTTGAAATGGCGACTCGGGAGAGATCGAGATATTCAACCCCGTATTTGTAAGAGAGAACTCGAGCCAAATCCTCCTCTTCTTGTTTGAGGAGGGTGTCGAGCTTCTTTTTTGATTTATCTTCGTCGAATTGAACGGTCATGAGGGAATAATGTGCCTTCCAATAGTATCTCTTTTTCTAAAATTTTCCCAATCGGACTTTATAAGGAGCCATTTTAGGGTATTGACAAATTGGTATATAGTATGCTATAATACACACACAGGTCTTTGAGTTTCCAAAGGAGGAAACAGAAATGAATACAATGAATTCGATGATTATGGGGGCCCGGATTGGTTTCTGGGTGGCTCTGATTCTGGTAATCCTCCCGCATCTGGGCGGGTGTGCTGGAATTCCCTCCCTCCCAGTGGAGTCTCGGTCGTGTTTCAACGGCGATTGTCGTACACGGCTGTACGACTTCGCCGGCTACACGCCCGCAAGTGTGCGGATCGTGAACACTTCTGGTGGGGCCGTGAAGGTCTACCAGAACTACGACAGAAACGCCGCGGAGGGAGTGGAGCTCCTCCCCGGATCGGAGGTCATAATCCCGGTCTATGATCTTCCGAAGGTGTTAACTTTTGTTCCCTTCGTGACCGGAGGGAATTCCTACGCCTCCTCATGCGAGTTTCGAGACACGAGGGACTTGGGTACGACCGTCGTCATTGACGACAGCGGATATGCCCGGTGTCGGCCGTAGGAACGAGTCCTCTTTAACGCGGAGTAAGTTGAAAAACTTACTCCGCGTTTTCTTTTTATATCTACGAGGTAGAATGCGGTCTATGAGGAAGACTCTCCACTCTCTTAAAGACACTCGTTTTTTCGTCAAAAGGATTTTGGCGAAACTCCCTACTAAAGGTACTCATGCGGAAATTCTTGCCCTTTCGGGAGAACTTGGCTCTGGGAAGACGGCCTTTACGAAGCTTCTGGCAAGAGAGCTTGGGATTATCGAGCGAGTGATAAGCCCCACTTTTATTCTTGAGCGGGATTATTCAATTAAAAAAAATAAGAAACAGCTCCGATTTACCCGCCTCGTGCATATTGACGCCTACCGATTCGACTCCGAAAAAGATTTAAAACCCCTTCGTCTTGAAAGTAAATTTAATGATCCTCACAATCTTGTTGTGATTGAATGGGCAGAGAAAATAAAAAAAGCACTTCTGAAAAATACTCGTTGGATCAAATTTTCTTTCATAGACGAAAATACACGACGAGTAGAATTTCAAAAGCTAAAAGCTAAAAGCTAAAAGTTTTTTCAAATATGGCACAAAAATTAAAAGAACAAAAAAAAGAAGAGGGGCGGAAGCGTCTCGTTCTTCTCGATACACACGCCATTTTGCATCGCGCCTATCATGCTCTTCCTGATTTTTCGACCGCGAAAGGAGAGCCCACGGGAGCGCTCTACGGCCTCTCTTCAATGCTCCTTCGAATTTTGAAAGACCTGAAGCCTGACTATATTGCCGCTTGTTACGATCTCCCCGGAGGAACTTTTCGTCACGAAGCCTATGATGGATACAAGGCGCAGAGAAAAAAGACGGACGACGATTTAGTCGTACAAATAGAGCGCTCTCGGGATATTTTTACCGCGTTCAATATTCCTATTTTTCAAAAAGAAGGATTTGAAGCAGATGATTTGTTAGGGACGCTTGCAGAAATAGCAAAAAAGAAGGGACTCGAAGTTATTATCGCCTCCGGAGATATGGACACACTTCAACTGGTGGATGGAGAGCAGGTAAAAGTGTATACGCTCAAAAAGGGAATTAACGACACGATTCTCTATGATGAAGAAAAGGTGAAAGAGCGTTTCGGGTTTCTTCCAAAATTTCTTCCCGACTACAAAGGGCTTCGAGGGGACCCTTCGGATAATATTATCGGCATTAAGGGAGTAGGAGAAAAAACGGCAAGCGACCTCATCCAGACTTTCGGCTCTTTGGAAAATATTTATACCGTGCTCAAAAAAGACCCAAAAAGGTTTGAAGCGCCTCCGTTTAAGAAAAGAATTCTCGAGCTTCTTCGAGAAGGAGAAGAGGAGGCCGAGTTTTCAAAAATGTTGGCGCTGATTCGCCGAGATGTTCCGGTGGAGTTCTCTCTTCCGAAAGAGCGCTGGGGAGAAGGCGTCGAGGAGAAAAAGCTTGAAGCTCTTTTTACCGAGCTTGAATTTCGCTCGCTTATCTCTCGGGCTCGAGAAGTATTTTCTAAAGCAGGTTCCCAAGGAACGTTTCTTTCGATGGATGACTCTTCAGGGGAGGAGAAAGAGCCTTCGGAGTTGGAAGAAAAGAAGTGGAGTGAGGGAGAAGAGAAGGAACTTTTGGTAGCACTTTCTATTCTTAACTCGACTCTTACGAAGCCGACCATTGATGACGCCTTTCGATTTGCCAAGACCAAAAATTTTGAAGAAGCTCGAAAGGTTATTTATGGAGAAATAGAAAAAAGAAATCTTAAGAGAGTTTTTGAAGAAATTGAAAAACCGATTATTTTGGTGCTTGAAGGAATGCGAAAAAAAGGCATCCAAATTGATACAAAGTTTCTTAAAGGACTCTCGGTGGAATATCACCAAAGACTCTCAAAAATAGAAAGAGAAATTTATTCTCTCGCAGGAGAAGAATTTAATATTAATTCTCCGAAACAGCTCTCGGTCATTATTTTCGATAAGCTCAAAATTTCTCTTAAAAATCACAAGAAGACCGGAGGAGGAGAGAAATCCACTAAGGAATCAGAGCTTTGGAAAATGAGTACTCTTCATCCCATTATTCCTCAGGTTCTTTTTCACCGCGAACTTCAAAAGCTTCTTTCGACCTACATTGATAGTTTGCCCCAAATGGTTGAAGGGGATGGCCGGGTTCACACGGAATTTCTTCAGATGGGGGCAACCACGGGGCGCATGGCTTCCATAAACCCCAATCTTCAAAATATTCCGATTAAGAGCGAAGATGGAAAACGTATCCGGAGTGCTTTCGTGGCTCCCGAAGGCTTCTCTCTCGTCGCTTTGGATTACGCCCAGATTGAATTGAAGCTTGCCGCTATTCTTTCGGATGATGAGAAATTGCTCGACATTTTTCGTCGAGGAGGGGACATTCACGCGGCAGTGGCGTCAGAAGTTTTTGGAGTACCCATTGAAATGGTGGACAAGGAGATGCGCCGAAGAGCAAAGGTGATTAATTTCGGCATTCTCTACGGAATGGGAGTGAACGCCCTTCGGGAAAATTTGGGGACGACTCGAGAGGAGGCGCAGAAATTTTATAACGAATATTTCGCAAGTTTCGGAACTTTGGCGAGCTATTTGAATCGGGTGAAGGCCGACGCTTCGCGGAAAGGTTATACCGAGACGCTTTTTGGACGACGACGGTATTTTGAGGGGATACAAAGCAAAATCCCCTACATTCGCGCTTCGGCCGAGCGCATGGCCATTAATGCGCCCATTCAGGGGACGAGCGCGGATATTATAAAAATTGCTATGGGGCGCATTCAGAACCTCATTGAAGAAGAGGAACTTTCAGAGAATATTTCACTTCTTCTTCAGGTACACGACGAATTGTTGTTTGAAATTAAAGAGGGGAAAGAAAAAGAGATTCTTCCCAAAATAAAAACGATTATGGAAAATGTCTTAACTCCCCAAGAGTCGAAGGGAGTTCGTCTTTCCGTTTCCGTTTCTCTTGGGAAAAATTGGGGGAGCCTTTCGTCTTGGGACCTAAACTATTCTAATAAATCGTCGGTTAAAAAAGAGGAAAAGAAAAAATAATTTATGCTCAAAGTTTTTATTGGAGAGGGAGAAGAGGCGTTGAAGATGTTTATGGCCGCGCGAGAGAAAGTCTCTGATGCGCACGAGGAGGTTCGAATTTCTTCCGAGAATTGGAATGAGGCCATCTTGGCCTATCTTTTGGAAGGGGAGGACTTGTTTGGAGAAAAGAAAATAATTTTTCTTGAGGGAATTTTGGAAGACGAGAATCTCAAAGATTTTTTCTTTTCTCGACTCCGCCTTGCGAGTGAGAGCGAGAATTATTTCTTTCTCCGCGAGAAAAAAGTTTTGGCTGATGATAAAAGAAAACTTTCTTCCTTTGGGGAGATATTTTCTTCGGGAGAGAGAGCGGTAAAAACAGAAGCGTTCAATGTGTTTACCTTGGGCGACCTTCTTCTTTCAAAAAAGAAAAAAGAAATGTGGATTGCCTATCGGGAAGCGCTTGAAGCAGGGGTAATGCCTGAAGGAATTTGCGGGGCTCTTTTTTGGCAGATGAAAACACTTCTTGTGGTATCGCGCGGAGGGGGGAATGATCTTGCTCCCTACGCGCTTATGAAAGCGAAGAAAGCCCTCCAAACTTTTCCTCCAGAGGAAGCAGAGGAAAAACTTCGAAACTTACTTTTTCTCTATCACGAAGCTCGGACAGGAAAGTTTCCCCTCGAAACTGCCCTTGAGAGATTTATTCTTTCTCTCTAATGCAAAGACAGAACGGTTTATTTTCTCTAAGCGACCTAATTTTTAAGGAGTGAAACGACTATAAAAATGGAAGTACTCTTGCGGT
>JBBTWL010000036.1:0-9165 GCA_038062775.1 Patescibacteria group bacterium
TAGTGTTACGTCGTCCTCTCGTGAGGGTTAGGGGGTTATTCGGTTTGGGGGAGAGGAGGAAGGGGGGGAACAGAAGAGGGGGGTTGTGTTTCGGGAGTTGAGGATATTGGCGAATACGTACCTTGGGGAACTTTAGGTTTCTGTTCCTTCTTTACGATTGGTGGAAGCGTCATGTGGTAGCCGTCGAGTTTGTATCGGCGAAGTACGGTAATAATTCTTGAAAGAGCGGTTTTTTTCTTGAGACATCCGAAAAGAAGCTTCGAGGCAGGCTCGTCTTGCAAGATGTCTCGTACCCAAGCGGCAAAATCATTTTTCTCGAGAGCAACGTGAAAATGGTACTGCTCGTCTGACATACTCTCAAAAGCTTCCTTAAGCTCAAGTAAATTTCCCACCGAAACTCCTTCATGTATGTGGAAGCGACGGGCATCATCGGCATTCACAATTTCTCTTTTTCCTTTTGGCATAATAGGTATGAAAATTATATCCCGTTAGAGAGAGGAACGCCTGTGGCGTTTCCCTTGGAATGTTTATGTGTGGTGAAGTTATTTTTAATCACAATAGTTTCTTAGAGAAAACAAAACATCTCTCACGGAGATTATATCGCAGGTTCGGCAAAAATTCTCCCTGAAATATCCACCGGTTTTGCCATAACGTTTTGTTTTTCACATTCTTCCGTTCGGAAACGAAGATCGTTTACGGCGTTCATGTACGCGATAAAGGCTTCGTAAGGAGTCTCGTAAGGAGAAAAGTAGGCGTGAACATCTCCGTCAGAAAACCACTTCGTACACATGTAGTAGAAATGATCCGAGGTTTGGAGCTTCCTCCAATTCTCAAGAAGTTTCGGGTCTCTCGCTTTTAATACCGCCTCCTCGAGAGAGTAGATAAGGGCAATGGCGGATTGTTGCATGGAGTTTCCGATCCACGCGGTCAAGTCGCGCTCGGTGTCAGCCCACGTAATCGTGTGGGGAGCATCGATTTCTCCGCGTGCTGGGTACGAACGGATTACTTCAGAAGGAGTTTTGAAGTCATTATCGGGATGCTTCAGAATTTCTTCCGGAAGCGCCTTGAGAAATTCAAAAATCCCAGAATCTTCCCATTGATGTTCCCCGAAGGTTTCATAATCCATAAACAGATTTATGGTTTCTCCGTTTCCGTTGACGGCATTTACCCACTGCGAAAACTTTGGAACGGTGAGTGGGTACTCCTTCCATTCCCGCGAAGAAAAACGAAAAGCGATGTCATCGGAGAGGCGGTAATTTTTAAGGAGAAGTTTTATTTTTGAAGTTCCTTTCGGTTGGTAGAGAAAGTTCGGACTCCTCCATCCTAAAACTCCATCCCACCCTTCAGCGATGATGCCATCATACCCCGCCCCCTCGGCCCAGTGGGCCAGATCATTTCTATAGGAGAGTTCGGTGTTTCGAAAGACTTTCGGCTTGACCCCGAAGAGTCGTTTGACTAAGTCTTGGTGCATGCGGACCTGTTCCTCGAATTCTTTTTTTGAGTAAAAAAAGGAAAGAGAATGATGGTAGGTCTCTGCGAGAATTTCTACTTGTCCCGTATCGACGAGTTTTTGGAAGGAGTAGAGAACTTCCGGAAGCATGGTTTCGAACTGTTCCAGGGCCACCCCCGAGAAGGAGTAGCTTATTTTGAACCGACGATGTTTCTCTAAAAGATCAAGAAAAATCTTATTCGCCGGAAGGTAGCATTTTTTCGCTACTTTGTGGAGGATTTTTTGGTTGTTGAGGTTTCCTTCCCCAGCATCGTTGAAATAATTTTCATCGAAGCCTATATCGAAAACTCGGTATCGCTTTATCCGGTAGGGCTGGTGCACTTGGAAATAAAAACAGAGGGAAGACATACTCTTTTCCTCATCATATCATCTTTTTTTCTTTTTGCTGGAGTGGGCAAGGGTATTTTTTATTACTTCCTCCGCTTTTTCCGCGGCCGCATCCCAGGTAACGGATTGTATTTCTTTTTGGAGATTTTGCACCATCGTTTTTTGAAGGGGGGCGTGAAGAAGTACGCTTAAAATTTTATTCGCCATATCGTCGACGTCCCAAAAATCAACCGTCATGGCATGACGGAGGACTTCCCTCACTCCGGATTGTTTGGAAATAATAACGGGGGCTCCTCCGGAAATGGCTTCGAGAGGCACAATGCCGAAAGGTTCTGAAACGGAAGGCATGACAAAAAGGTCCGCAAGCCGATAGGCCTCAAAAAGATCTTTCCCACGAAGAAATCCAGCAAAGAGAAGCCGATCTCCAATACCCAAAGAAGCCGCTTCTTCCATGAGGGCTCTCTCCATATCCCCGCTTCCCGCGATGATGAACATGGTTTTTTTGTGTCTGCGAAGGACTTTTTCGGCGGCGCGGAGAAAATAATCGGGCCCTTTCTGTACAGTGAGACGACCGACAAAAAGCACCAGCTTGTACCCCGCTTCTTTGAGTTTCAAAAGCCCGCTTCGCGCCGCATCCCATTTTTCAAAGGCCTCATCGTCAATGCCATTATGTATCACGAACACTTTCTCTTTTGGTATTCCGTATCGGCTCGTGACGATGTCTTTGGTGTATTGACTCACCGCCACCACCGCGTCCGCCTCCTCCATTCCTCGCCTCTCTATTTCGTAGACTTCTTGATTCACATTTTCTCCTCCTCCTCGGTCGAATTCGGTCGCGTGTATTTGAACAATGAGCGGTTTCCCGGAAACTTTTTTTGCCTCAATGCCCGCTCCGAAGGAGAGCCAATCGTGAGCGTAGATGATGTCGAATGTTTCCCGTTTTCCGATGAGTCCTCCGAGGAGAGCGTATCGCCGTACTTCGTCTACAAGGGAGGGGCCGTAGAAGTGATTTTCGTCTGAATATTCCCCAAGAGCTCGGTAGGAGCTACTGGTAAGATAAGGAGAAAGTCGGGAGTTGACGACAATTTGCCGAAAGATCATTTCCTCCTCTTCTTTTTCAGGGAAAACAAACTTAAGAGGGCCATCGGATACGGGCATCTTTTTCGGAAGGACAAAGATAACTGGAATTTTTCTTCGCGTGAGCGCTTTGGTGAGTCCGAGACAGGCGGTTCCAAGCCCCCCGCTGTTGTGAGGGGGAAATTCCCAGCCGAACATTAAAATTTTTGGTTTTTGCAACACAACTAAACGCTTCAGGGGAAGCTTTGTGCCCATTGTACCAGAGAAAAACTTTTTTCCGCGGAAAAAAGTGGACAGAGAAAATAGGGGAAAAGAAAAGCTATCCGAGCACTTCTTTAAGAAAGGCTTTGTTGTTGGTGGAGCGTTTGAGAAAGGCCTTGAGAGATATCGCTTCTTCTCGACTCGATCCTTTTTCTAGTATTTCTTTTCGGTACGAGAGGCCGGTAGCTTTATTTTTTGTTCCTTCCTTGTCAAAGCGAGAAAAAACATCGGCGGCAAACACCTTTGCCCACAGGTAGCTGTAGTACCCCGCGTCATAGCCAATGAGGTGCCCGAATCCAGCCGGAAAAATTTGTGATTTCGGGAGAACGAGCCCAGTATGTTTTTTGACGAGTTCGGCATATTTTTGCGCGAGTATTTTTGTATTTTTCGGCAGTTTCATATGTATTTCGAGATCAAAGAGGGTCAAAATAAGCTGGCGGGTGTAGTGGTAGCCCGTCATAAAGCGATATGAGGAGAGAATATTTTTACACATTTCTTTCGGAAGAGGTTCCCCGGTTTGGTAGTGTTTGGAAAAAAGAGGAAGAGTTTCTTTTCTCCATGTCCAGTATTCAAACATTTGCGATGGGGTTTCGACGAAATCCCAATAAACGTTAAATCCGGCTTGGGAGGCGTGGCGAGAGGTAGCAAAGGAGAAGTGCATCAAATGTCCAAATTCATGAAAGAGAGTTTCCACCTCTCCGTGGCTTAAGAGCGGAGGAGTTTTTCCGGCTCCTTTTCTAAAATTTGCCACAACGGCTCCAAGGGGAGCAACGTAACGGGCACTCTTCGGGTCTTTTCGTCCGGTAACGATATCGAAGCATCCGGCATGGGTGTATTTCCCTTCCCGAGGAAAAAGGTCGAAGAAAAATCGGGCCAAAACTTTTCCGTTTTGTTTCATGAGATAGAGCGTAACGTCTTTGTGCCAAAGCTTCGCCGTGCTCTTTTCAAATTTTATTCCGAAGAGCATTTCAAAATGAGAAAACATTTTTGAAATTACATGCTCAAGGGGAAAATATTCTCGAATTTCTTCCGAATCAATATGAAACTTTTCTTTTTCGAGGAGTCGTGAGTAGTAGGCAAGATCGAATGTTTGAATGTCTTTCCCCTCCCCCCTCCTTTCTTTGAGTTTTTTAAGTTCTAAAAGGTCTTTTTGAGACTGTCGCACGACCTTTGGCATGAGGGGATCGATGAGCTTCATTACGTTTTTCGGACTTTTGGCCATACGAACTTCGGTGGCAAATTCAGCGTGATTTTTATATCCTAAAATTTTCGCTTTTTCCTCTCGGAGAGAAAGAATCTCGAGGAGAATGTTCATGTTTTTTATCCCTCCTTTTCGGAGGCTTTTTTCTGAAAGCTCCTTTCTCTTTTTGTCTACAGGAGAATATTGCATGAAGGGGCCGATCTCCGGGTAATCGAGGGAAACCAAAATATTCCCCCTCCTGTCTTTCTGGAGCGTTCGTAAGAAGTTTTCCGGAAGTCCTTCGGTTTCTTTTTTTGAAAGAGTAATGGTGTCTCGCCACTCGTTGATATTTTTCCCGAAGGAGGTGGAAAGCTTTTGTATTTTTTTCTTGAGACGCATAAGCTTTGTCCGGTCTTTTTTTGAAAGAAGGAACCCCATGCGACCAAATCCCTTGTGCATGTCCTCAATGAGCCTTCGGTCTTCTTCGGGGAGAGATTTTTTCTTTTTTTCTTTTTCGTAGGCCTCAAAGGCAAGAAAGGTTCTTAGGTCGTGAGAAAGTTTCAGCGAAAGGTGTTGAATGTTTTGATGTATCTTTCTTGCCGCATCTCGAATTTTTTTGTTGATTGAAATTTCGGTGAGGAAATTCATCGCCGAAGTTTCGTCCATAGAGCCGTAGCCAATACGCTCTATGGCAAGAGGGGTGTTTTCAAAGGTTCTTTTGCCGGGAAACTTCCAAAGAGCCTCATATTCCCCCTGGAGAGTGGCAATAATTTCTTTCCCTTTCTGTTCTATCTCTTTCGGAGTCCACTGTATCCAACTAAGGGTGGTGAGTATTCGTTCGTTTTTCATGAGGGGGCATTATACAGGGGTGTCCTTCTCTTTGAAAGCAGGTTCACAGTACGTAAAATTTTTTTTGTCAAAAACGTCAAAAACAATAAAAAGGACACATACACAAATAATACGCGGTCGCGTATTATTTGTGTATGTGTGGTGGAGGGGCTGGTTGTGATTTATGGGTTGTGTGAGTCGCGATTACTTATCCGAAGGTAAAGGCAAAAGCTCTCAGTCCCGGTTTTTCAATAATAATTTCAAGCAGATGCTCTTCGGCTGTATCCCCCTCGATGATTTTGTAGAGACGTTCTTCTTTTATCGTTACCGCCGAAGTTTTACTGACGTCTTTCCCTCGGTGCTCGGCAAGAGGTTTTCCATCAATAAGAATTTTAAATTCCGTTCCCTTTTCTGAACCAGCAACCAAGTAAACATTTTTCGCGCGATACCGGAAGACAATTTTTGCTTCGGGACTTTTATTCTCGGCGTATTCCTTAGTGAGGTTCCATGTTCCGCCGAGAGAGAGAGTGTTAAGGGAGAAGTTTTTTGGGAGAGTGAAAGTTTGTTCTCCGGAGACTCCCCTCGCTCCATTTCCGAGATATTCGTTTCGAGCCGAGCCGAAATACGTTTCAGGACTTCCCGATTCGATTTTTGCTTCCGGCACTCCCCCGACAGTCGAAGTTTCAAATTTTTCTCCAAGTCTCTCCGACCTCTCTTTCAGGAGCTCTTGAATTTTTCTTTCGGTTACCTCGTACGCCCCTTCTCCGATGTGGTCGTAGACGATGTATCCGTCAATATCAATCAAATATTTTCTCGGCCAGTAGCGGTTCCCATAGGCAGTCCATGTCCCATAATCATTATCGAGCACTACGGGGTAGAGAATCCCGTACTGTTTCGTCGCTCGCTCGACATTCGCCTTTATTTTTTCAAAATCGAACTCGGGGGTGTGAATGCCGATAATCTGGAGACCGTGGTCGCCGTATTTTTTATTCCAATCGACAATGTGCGGAAGCGTTCTTTGGCAATTGATGCACGAATAGGTCCATATATCGAGAAGAACCACTTTCTTTCCGATAAATTGTTGAAGCGTAATCGGAGCGCCGTTTGGAGTATTGATGAACCCCGCGGGGCTGACGATTTCTTTGGCGCGGGGGAATCTCCCCTCCTTTTCTTTGGGAGCCGGATTTTGGCCGGTGCTGGTACCCGTTAAGGTAATTGGAATTTCAAGCGCTTTCGTTGGCGCCGGTTTCATACCCTCAAGGAAATAAATGCCTCCGACAATGATGACGAGAACGAGAAAAAGAGGGAGAGACTTCATTTATCTTTGAATGAGTGCGTTTATGAAATCGAAATTGGCGATTTTCGGAAGATTTTCGGTAAAGATAAGAATGCCAAGAAGGACAAGAATAATTCCAAAAATAATATTAACGTATCGAAGAATATTTCCTGACCGAGCAATCCACGCTCCAGCGGCTCCAGCAAAAGCCCCAACGATTAGGAATGGAATCCCAAGTCCGAGCGTGTAGGAGAAGAGGAGGTAAAAAGCGGAGCCCGGAGCGGTGGCGGCGAGGGCAAGAATGCTCCCAAGGACAGCGCCCACGCAAGGAGTCCATCCGGCGGCAAAGGCAGCTCCAAAGACGAAGGCGGTTAAGAGTCTTGAGTTAAATTTCCATTTTACTTGAAGGCGGTATTCTTTTTCAAGAAAGGGAATTTTAAGAAGCCCCGCGAGGTACAAACCAAAAGTGATGATAATAATTCCGCCAATGCGGGAGAGCCATGTTTGCGCTTCGTAAGCGACACCCGAGAGGACGGTGTTGAGGAGAATTCCAAGAAGCGAGAAAACAAAAGAAAAACCAAGAACGAAGAAGAGACTTGCGAGCATGATGGCGCGCCGAGGAGCCGGAGAATCTTTGGTTGATCCGGCAAGATAAGAGAGAAATCCGGGAATAAGAGGAAGGACGCAGGGAGAAAGAAAAGAGACGAGTCCAGCGATGAAAGCGACGATAATGGGGATGTCTGTCATGTTTAGCTTGTTAGATAGTAGCTTCTTAGCTTTTTAGAGAGAATAAATAAAAACAGACTAGAGGGAATTTATTTCTTTTATATAACGAGCCTTATCCCACGACTCTGGGCTTTTTACGACTTGCTTCCCGTTTTTGAGGAGAACTTTCGTGTGTTGATATGCCACTCCAAATTGTTTTGCGAGCATCTCTTCGCTTTTATCGGTATCACTATCTTTATAATTCACACGAAAACCAACAACTGTTTCCTCTTTTAGAGCATTGAAGGCTGGGTAAAGGGCGTTTGCAGTCTCTTCTCTGCAAATGGGGCACCAACTTGCATAAAAGTAGAGAAGAATGGGCTTCCCCTCAAGAAGTGCTTGGTCGTAATCTTTTTTATTGAAATCAATAAGCGGAGAATCTTTTCCGGCAAGAATTTCCCCGAAGTACTTACTGGGAGTTTTTGATTCATTATTCATCATTTTCTCCATTTGTTCCGCACCCACCCCTTCCATGACGGTATTGTCCGACATCATGTGTGTTTCTGGAGCCGAAGAAAGAGGAGTACTTGGAGTTTTTTTTGAAGAGGTGTAGAAGTACCCTCCTCCGACTGCAAGAAGAGCGAAGAGAAGAATGATGGCGAGTGAGGAAATTCCTTTTTGAGAATGAGTCATAAATATTCTTTGTTTTTAATTTTTCTTAGTGTATTTCTTATTTTGTATATGTCAAGTAGACTTTACATATAGATGTGGATAATCATCGATACGTTTTGCTCCAATAGAGTCCGATTATTTTTCCAATGACCATAGCGATGAGTGAATAGATAAGCCAAGAATTTACAGAGTGGTGGAGTCCTTCAATGGCGATTCCTATTACTAATACTCCTGCTCCGGCGAGAAAGGCGACTCGTCCACTGGTGTTTCGATGGGCAAGCTCGCGCTCATCCGAGGGTTTTTCTTTAAAAATAAAAATAACAAAAGCGGCGAAAACAATAAGGAGGGCTACCACGACCCCCATGTCGCTTCCCGATGGCATCCACAGGTGGAGCGGGTTTAACAAAAGGAGGGAGAGGAGAATAATGGCTAAAGAAAGAAAAAGTTCAATCATAGAAATGATGGTTATTATTGTATACGAAAAACTTCCTCAACGCGCTTTTTGAAAAAGTGAGAAATGTTCAGTGCCAAGAGAAGGGATGGGGCGTAGTTCCCTTTTTCGATGGCGATAATGGTCTGCCGAGTTACCCCCACAGCCCTCGCCAGCTCCTCTTGGGTAATTCCTTTTTCTGAACGAAGAAATGAAACGTTGTTTGAGAAAGATTCGCTCATCTGGTTGGTGATTGAACCATGATTTATATTTTAACGCTTTTTCGTCTTTCTGCAGAATACTGTTGAGTGAGCCTCAAGACAAGAGGTGACAGAGGGTAACCATCTTTAATTTCCACCCCTATGGCGTACAAAAAGCAGGTGTCGGTATATCTAGCAATAATGAGGAAGAAATGGTATTTTTTGGTTGAAAAAGCGGGCAAGACAGCAGAGGAAGCGTGTCGAATATATCTGATCTCGCGCAAAGAATGCAAGCTCGTTCGATTCTCCGCCACAAAGCGGACGGGGTGTTGGCGCTTCAGTAAAATTTAACCATTAATAAACATTATGAAAAAAACACTCATTCTTATTGGCATTGTCGTTTTATTATTTGCCGGAAGTGTATGGTGGTCAAAAAGTCTTCAAAAGAATGACCCCGATGTGGTTTCTCAATCCGGTTTTCATTGGCATCTGGAGCTTGTCATCTATGTCAAAGGAGAAAAACTGGAGATTCCGCAAAATAGCGGGCTCGGTGCAGCACAGGCGCCGGTGCACACGCACGATGACCTTCCCGTCATTCATCTCGAATGTGAGGGGATCGTGCGGAAGGAGGACGTGATGCTCGGCCGGTTCTTCAAGAACGATCAGAACACGATCAGGCCCGTTTCATACCGGGGCCGG
>JBBTWL010000037.1:0-1057 GCA_038062775.1 Patescibacteria group bacterium
TGAATAACTCGCCGTGGCTGTTGAACCGCCCCCGAAGTTGAATCCCGATGAGGCGGTAAGTAATCCGGTCCCCTGGTCTATGGTCAGGAAGGTGTTGTCGTTCGGATCCCTGACTCTGAAGACATCTACCGTCTGGGAAGCCGAGGCCTTCACCAAGAGAGGGAAGGAAGTAAGGGTGTAAGGCAGGATGGTGCCCACGAACCTGATCTTGTCTCCGGATGCGTCTCCTAATCTTGTATTGCCTTCAACCAAGAGGTCACCGGTGACCGAGGCCGTGGCTTGGGTGGTAGTCCCGGTCAGGACCAGGGAGTTGCCAAAGATGTCGCCCTCTGTGTCTACCACGAACTTGGGATCAGACCCTGACACATATGCTATTACATTACCATCGGCTACGGGGGAAGAGGGATTAAGATAGAGAGTGGCGTTATTGGTGTTGGTCAAAGAAGGCCAGGTGCCGGTGTGGGCTTGAATGGGATTTCTGGTGGCTTTCAGTTGTCCCGTGAATGAGCCGCTTCCTATGACGGTCAATTGATTGGGAGTAACGGTGGTGCCGATGCCGATGTTGCCTAATGCGGTTAATGTGCCTCCGATATTGACGTTGCCTGATATGGAGGCGATCCCGACAAGTTCAAATGCCGTCTCGGGAGAACTTGTATTGATGCCTACCCTGTTGTTGGTTGTGTCTACCTTAAAGACGCTTGTGTCTATGGTCAGGTCGTTAGTTACGGATAAGGCGCCGGAAGCGGAGATCTCACTTAAGGTGCTGGCTCCGGTTATGGTCAATGTGGAGGCGGACAGTTTATCGGGGTTTAAGGTAATGGGGCCTATGCCTCTGGTGTTGGTGGGAGGGAGTTGGAAGGAGGTGGGGGTTATCCGTTGGAATGAGGTGAAGTCGGAAGACAGGTTAGACAGGTTTATCCTTGTAGCTTCAATGAGGGAGGAGACGTTATCTATCCTCTGCTCAAGAGTGGTCAGGACTGTGCCGGACGGAGATATTGTGATCTCGCGGATGATCTTGGCGGACGGCGGTAATTGAGTAATCGGGTAATCAGGTAAT
>JBBTWL010000038.1:0-9137 GCA_038062775.1 Patescibacteria group bacterium
AAAATCATTTCTTGGAACGTCAATGGTATACGGGCAGTGCACAAGAAAGGCCTTTTTACTCCTTTTATACAAAAATACGACCCTGACATCCTCTCTCTTCAGGAGACGAAGGCTCTGCAACACGAATCCCCACTCGACCTCCCTGACTACGAGGAGTATTGGAACTCTGCCGAAAAGAAAGGCTACAGCGGGACGGCCATTTTCTCCAAGGAGAAGCCTCTCAAAATTCTTCTGAATATTCCTCCTGAAATTGCGAAGAAGCATGGGGTAAAAAACGACGGATATGGAGATCCAAACACCGAGGGACGTGTGGTCGCGCTCGAGTTCTCAAAGTTTTTTGTCGTTACGGTGTATACCCCAAATGCCAAAGACGACCTTTCTCGCCTTTCGCTTCGGCATAAACACTGGGATCCTGCATTTCTTGAATATATGAAGACGCTTGAAAAAGAAAAGCCGGTCATTTTCTGCGGAGATTTAAATGTGGCGCATACGCCGGATGATTTGGCGAATCCGAAGGCTAATGAGGGCAATAAGGGCTACACGAAAGAGGAACGAGAGGGGATAGATAGGGTTATTGATGCTGGGTTTATTGATACCTTTCGACTTTTTACGAAAGAGGGTGGTCATTACTCGTGGTGGAGCTACTTCGCCAATTCTCGCGCGCGAAATGTGGGGTGGAGAATAGATTATTTCTTCGCTTCCAAAAAACTCGTTTCAAAAATCTTCAAAGCGGAAATTCATCCTCAGGTAGAAGGTTCAGACCACTGCCCGGTTTCAATTCAGATTGAGATTTAGGCCCACTCCCCACTCCCCAGTAGCTAAGCTACTGGGGAGTAATTTTTAAGGAGTTTTAAGGAGTGAAACGACTATAAAAATGAAAGTACTCTTGCAGTGCGAAGACGAAACAGAGGCTCAATGCTACACGGCTCCGCCAGCTGGCGGAGCCCCAAGGAACCTTTATTTCGCTTCTCATGGCGTAAGAGTTTTTTGCCAGTGGAAAATGGGAACGAAATCTTTATCTTTGAACGAAATTTTTGCATGAGTTTCCTCACAAAGACGTATAATATACTATAGTATATTATACGTCTTTGTGAGAGGTGAAAATCCTCTCTTATTACCCACCAGTCCCATAAATCAAGTGTTGATATTCACCATCTCCTCATCTACGGCTCCGACCACTGCCTTGTTTCTATAGCAGTCATCTGGTAGCTGGTGGAGAGTGATGAACCATGAATCTTCTGGCACTTGACAATATATGATAATTTCATATGATAATATCATACAAATAATGTTACAAAACATGTCTACCCTATCAGTCCCTCTTACTCCCAAGCTTGAGGAGTTCATAAAAGCGCAAGTAAAAAGTGGCCGTGCCGCCAATAAGGCCGACGTTGTCCGTCGTGCCCTCGTTCTTCTTTCTGAAGAAGAGGCAGTAGCTACTGTGCTCCAAGGACGAAAAGAAGTGCGCGAAGGAAAAATTCTTCGTGGTGATCTTAGGGAACTTGCCAAGAAATTCAAATAAAGAGGTATGAAAATTTCTTACGCTCCAGTTTTTATCAGACAATACAATAAGCTAGATGGAGAACTCCAGAATGAAATAGTCGAAAAAATCGAACTTTTCCGGAAGAAAGAAAATCATAAATTATTGCGGGTGCATAAACTCAAGGGGAACCTCTTAGGTTCTTTCAGTTTTTCTGTAAACTATCGTTTCAGAATTATTTTTGAGTATCTCTCAAAAAACGAGGCGGTACTCTTATTAGTTGGTGATCATGAGATTTATAGCTGAAGAAAACATTTGGTAGCTGATAGTGGGTAGGTCTGAACGCTTCGAAGACTTAGTTATTTACAAGGTCGAACCTTGTAAACTACAAACCGCTCTTATTTTTATACAGGAGGCAGAAAAATATTTGCAGAAGGAAGTTTAAAAATAAAAAGCTTCCGTCTGAGACGGAAGCTTCGGTCGAAACGATCCCAGCAAACAATCTAAACCTCCCGTATAAACATTTTTTGTGTCTCAAAAAATGGGGTGGTAACGGGCGGGGTGCACAGTTCCCCCGGATAGAGGTACACTTCAGCCATCCCTTCCATGTGAGAGCGCGTTCTGTTCTCAAGTGCGCAATTCTCGGCCACCCCGAAGGTGGCAGACTGGGGGTCGGAGGTCATGTTTTCTTCTTTTTTGGCGACTTGGTAATCGCCCACAAAAAGAATCCAATGACTCCAAGGGTCATGAGCCCCTCAGCGGCGTCGGGCCGTACTTGGTTGAGCCAAGCAAGGCCTCCGATGCCGACGACCCACGGGCCGACGGTCCGCGCGACTACTCGCGCCAACCGGCCGAGACCCGCGAAGGCCTCCTCGACGATCCCGAGGACGATGCCCCCGAGACCTCGGGCGACCGTCAAGAGAACCCGCCCGACCCAATTGAAAAATGTGTTCATGCATTTTCTTCCAGCTCCAGAAAACCTCGGAGCGCAGGTCGAGCAGATTTGCTCGAAGTTCCACTTATTATATTATATATTATATCACAAGTTTTGTCAAGTAAATCATAAATCATACAGATACAAGTATGCGATATTTGAGAATCTTCATCCCTCACAAAGACGTATAATATACTATAGTATATTATACGTCTTTGTTGTCTTTATTGGGAAATTCATGCAAAAATTTCGTTCCCATTTCCCACTGGCAAGAAACTCTTATTGTAGATTCCTCTTACCTCGCAGCTCTGCTATGAGCGCAGGCACTCTCAACTTGTAAAGGAAATCATAAAGGACAAGTTATCCACACAGATGTCCTTTACATGTCTTTTATACATCAATATACTTCACATCAGAAAAAGTGTTCTTTACAAAACTTAAGAAGGAAGCTCGCCAAAAGCTCCTCCTATGGCCGACATCGATCTCGTTGATGTTTAGGCCTTTCTCACTCACTTTCAAGGTTTCCTTGGGGAGGCTCCGGTTTTCCCATACCACAAACCGGCAAGTTCTCAACAATATTTTTACTTAAAGGGTATTGTGCAGGGACCGGTCAAACCACAAACCTGAAGAACACCTTGAAACACCGCTAGGATATCTAGTGATTCACCATTTGTACCGTCTAGAACTCACCGTAGAGATTACAAAAACTTTGTAATTTGTACGGTGGGTTCTCCGCCAGTTCTTTTCGTGAATCCTCTGATGCCCTAGCGGTTTTTATTTAGCTGGGCATCGAACCTTGCGAGATGTTGTAGGCTGGCCCAAGATATTTTACTCTCCTTCTCCCCTCCTAAAGCTCAAAGCTCACAGCTTTGAGCTAGAAGCTTGTTGTTATTCCACGAAGTATTTCTTCCGAATTTTCTTCACCTCTTCCTCTTGTACAGCCTCTTTTTTCTCCTTCCCCTTCTCCCCTATCTTTTTAAGTTCTTCTAGTGTCATTTCATTCATTTTTTTGGCTTTGTCTTCCAGCACCTCTATTTTATTGAGTTCCGGGTTTTCAAGCACCTCCTCGAGAAGCGCGTGGAGTATGTGACCGATTTTTGGACCCGGCTCTATTCCGAGCACTTTCATAATCTTTTCTCCGTCAATTTCAAGCATTCCAACCGTTACCGGGTCATGCATGGCCTCTTCCACCATGGATTTGTATTTCCGGAACCGATACGGGTTCTCCTTGGGGCGTCCCGTGCCTATACGGTCGCAAATTCGGAGGTTCATGAGCTCCCACACATCTTCTTTCCCGATATTAGCGATAAGGCGTCGTACGGCGGAGAGGGTTATCTTCTCCGGATCAGAGAAAAACATGTGCCAGCGGACGAGTTTCACCACCTTTTCAATTTGTTTCACGGGAAACTTCAGCTCTAAAAGTATCTTTTTGGTTACTCTTGCCCCCACCACGTCATGGCCATAGAAGGTCCAATCGTTCTTTTCTTTTGAAAAACGTCTGGTTTCAGGTTTTGATATGTCGTGAAACAAGGAAGCAAGTCGTAAATCAAGCCCATAGTTTTTATCCACGGCGTGCTGAAGAGTTCGAAGGTTGTGTTCGTAGACATCAAATTTGTGTGCTTGGTTTTGATCAATCCCCACTCCCCTTTCTATATCTGAAGATATGTATTTTAAAATCCCAAGCTTTTTCGCCAAATTTAAGCCCTCCATTGCCCTCTCGGTGAGAAGAATCTTCACAAACTCATCACGAACTCGCTCTTTTGATATCTTTTCGAGTAACGGGGCGTTTTTTGAGATAGCCTCTTCTGTTTCACGGGAAACATTAAACCCGAGATCAGAGGCAATTCGGATGGCTCGGAGCATCCGAAGGGCGTCTTCTTGAAACCTCTCCTCCGCCTTCCCTACTGCCCGTGTAATTTTGTCCTTTATATCTTCTTGTCCTTTATAAAGGTCAATAATTTGTCCTTTAAAAGGATCAAGAGCTATGGCGTTTATTGTGAAGTCGCGTCTTTTAAGATCGTCTTCTAATTTTTTGCTAAATTCCACAGAATCTGGTCTTCGAGAGTCCGAATAGTTTGATTCAGTGCGGTAAGTGGTTATTTCGATGGTTTTGAGCGTTTCATCCTCGACTCCTTCATTCACGATACCGACTGTCCCGAAGTTGTTTTCATAAAAAGCATGAGGAAAAAGCGATAGTATCTCGTCCGGAGTGGCATTCGTGGTTATATCCCAATCTTTGGGCTTTCTCTCTAGAAGAAGGTCGCGGACGCACCCTCCCACGAGGTATGCCTCAAAGTTGGCATCTTGAAGAACTTTTGACGCCAGAAGGACTTCTTTTGGGATCTTGTGCTCTGTTTTCATCGTTTTTTTTGGTGCTTCCGGCAGGACTCGGTCACAAGTTCCGCTTTCAGCGGACTCGCGACCCCGGCTCGCCGTCGCTGAAGCGACATGCTCCGCCTTTCGAGTCCTGACAAAAGCCAATAAACTGGCCTTTCCCAGTCGCGGGTGCTCCCGGCAGGACTCGAACCTGCAACAGATGCTTCGAAGGCACATATGATATCCGTTTCACCACGGGAGCGGGTAGAGAATATCGTATCGTATATTTTTAATTTGTGCTAAATTTTAGAGGATTTTGAAGGTTTCTAAATATCCTTTAGAATCAATGAATACATAATAATGTTGCTGAGCAAAAAGCGGGTTTGCCCGCCACAGCTTTAGCGGAGGCGGGTATAGTTTAGTGGTAGAACACGTCCTTGCCAAGGACGATATCGGAGTTCGATTCTCCGTACCCGCACAAGGACTCGTGTAATTTATGTCCTTTTGAAGTATTACTGGTCAAAATTTGACCTTCGGCAAGAAAAATTCCTTTATAAATGGCTCTAAATTGAGATATTGTTGAAAACTGTGGATAAAACTGTGAACATGTTAATAAAGGACTGTCAAAACTGATAAAAGGCTAGGCTTTTATAAATCAAGGAAATATAAGGTTTTTCAAAAACGACATTTAAAATATCAAAAATAAGGGTGTCTCTACCTTTTTTAAGTTTTTGGATATGACGTACTCTTGTTCAAAATAGGTTCCACGTGAAACATAATTTTCAAATTGCCGTTGATGCTTTGGCCTTATTGCTGAAAATGTTTCACGTGAAAACTTCAATTCCTTCATCTTCTAAAGTAGTTTTGGTGGGTGATGAGTTGCCAAATGAGCCTTATTCTTCCGTATTTGAAGAAAAGCCTTATTATTAGCCACTGTCATAGATCCGAGTTGTATGATTTTATGGCTCTAATTAAGCCTGTTTTGGAGGGTATATTTTTGAGGATACTGGAAATGGTCTATTTATGGCTATTTTGCTGGAAAGAGAGGATTTTTGAGGAATTGCCTAAAAAGTTTTCACGTGTAACATTGTATTTATGATTTCCTTTGGGGGAGTTGGAAAATTAGGAGAAGATTTGGCTGTTCGATTTTTAAAGGACAAAGGCTGGGATATCCTCAAAAGGAATTATCGGAAAAATTATGGGGAAATTGACATTATTGCCCGGAAAGGGGAGAAATTGGGGTTTTTTGAAATAAAGGCGGTTTCATGTGAAATCATTGGAAATGTGGGGAAAGAGACTTTTTTGGAAGATCGGCCGGAGGAGAGAGTGGACTCGGCGAAATTGCGAAAAATTAGAAAAATCATCGAAACCTATTTTTTTGAGAAAAAGCTGAATTTTGAGGACATTGAATGGGAGTTTGGAATACTTTCAGTCTTTGTGGATGAGGCGGGGAAGAGGGCGTATGTGAAATTTCTTGAAGATTTTCCTCTAGAATGAAATTTTAAATAATTTTGAATTTTTTGTTTCTCGGGTAATATGGAGGCCACGCGGAAAGTTGCGGACGGATCGCGGAAGGATGCAGAAAAACGGGGCGTAGCATAATGGTAGTGTTCGTGTTTTGGGAACACGAGGCCCGAGTCCGATTCTCGGCGCCCCGACAAATTAGAAGTTTATGACTCTTGAGGACCTCCAAAATTTTATAAATGAACAGGACACGCTTTTTCGTTCGGCAAAAAGCGCAAGTCAAACGGAAAGAGAAAGAGTTTTGGCACGTACGGTAAAAATTAGCGAAGAACTAGGGGAACTTTGTGATGAAGTCTTGGCATCGATGGGGGATCAGCGAAGCGGGAAACTTGAAGTGCGGGACAGTGAAAATTTATCCGGAGAATTTGCCGATGTCATTATTACCACCTTTCTCCTCGCAAAGAGTATGAACGTGAATGTTTCCGAGGCGCTTGAGAAAAAAATAAAAAAAATTCGTGAAAGACACAATAAGCAATTGGCATAATTTTTTTCAAAACTACTCGCGCTTTATTCCGGTCGGGGCGCTTATTTTTGGATTTATTTTTGACCTTTTCACTCTTGGCCGTCCCGATTCTCTTTACACGAACACCATTCTTCTTATCTATCTCATCGTCTCGGCAGTTTGCATTACGATTCTTGCGACTGCGCGAAGGAAGGGGAAAGAGCATTCGATTCCGGTCATTGCCCTCATGCAGTTTTCTTTTGGAAATCTCGCTGGGAGTCTTTTGGTGCTCTACGGGATGAGCGGGACGTTTGCCGGGAGCGCTATTTTTTTCGGAATCATTTCGCTTTTTCTGGTAGGGAATGAATTTATTCGAGAGAGATACTCGCAAGTTCTTTTTCATCTTTTGGCGTGGTATTTCCTTTCCCTTTTATATTTTGTTTTTGCGCTTCCGGTCTTTCTTGCGCAGATTGGTTCTCTTGTTTTTCTTGAGAGTGTTTTGCTTTCCGGAATTGTTTTCGGTCTTTTTATTTTTCTTCTGCTTTCCATTTCTCGCGAAAGTCTTCATGTGGGACTGAAAACGGTCGGAGGGGGAGCGGCGACGGTGGCATTGATTTTTAGCGGACTCTATTTCGGAAATTTTATTCCGCCCGTTCCTCTCTCACTTCAAAAAATTGGTATCTACCATTCTATTTCTCGTGTGGGGGGTGGATACAGGGTGGAGTTTGAAGCGCCGAGGTGGTATGAATATCCGAAGAGTACTTCCAGAAAATTTCATGTTGCTTCTGGCGGTATCGCTATTTGTTTTAGCTCCGTTTTTGCGACAGATAATTTAAAAACTCCTCTTTGGCACCTTTGGGAAAAATATGACGAAGGAGAGAAGAAATGGAAACTCATGTCGACTTACTCTTTTCCTATTTCTGGCGGACGGGATGAAGGATTTCGGTGGTATAGTCAAAAATCTTCCGTTACTCCGGGGGACTGGCGTTGTTCTGTCGAGACAGAGTCCGGCGCCCTCATTGGTCGCACGAAATTTGAAGTGGTAAGTGGGGGAGAGGTGGTATTAAAAGAGGGGACACTCTAATTTTGGATACCATGAAAGTTCTTATTGTTGGAAGTGGAGGAAGAGAACATGCGCTTGCTTGGAAAATATCGGAGTCGCCGAAGGTTCAGAAAATTTTTATTGCTCCAGGCAACGCTGGTACTACTCTTGTAGGAGAGAACGTTAAACTTTTTACAGGAGACGAAATTATAGAGTGGCTTAAGAAGAATTCTGTTGATTTGGTGGTGATTGGGCCGGATAACTATCTTGCCGAAGGTTTGACCGATAGAATCCGAGCACTTAAAATTTCTGTTTTTGGACCAACGAAAAAGGCTTCAGAAATTGAATGGTCGAAATCTTTTGCAAAGGAACTTATGCAAGAGGAAGGGATACCAACCGCACAGTCCCAAGCCTTTAGTGATTATGAGAAAGCGAGGAAGTATATCTCTCAACAAAAATTTCCATTAGTCATAAAGGCAGATGGCCTTGCTCTTGGGAAAGGAGTGATAATCGCGGAGAATCTCGGAAAAGCTGAATCCGCACTGGAGAGAATAATGAAAGATGAGATTTTTGGAGAGGCGGGCAGAAAAGTTCTTGTTGAGGAATTCTTGGAGGGAAAAGAAATATCTATTCATGCCTTTTGTGATGGCGAAACAGTCTCTCTCTTTCCTGCTTCACAAGATCACAAACGTATTTTTGATGAAGATAAAGGAGCAAATACGGGCGGAATGGGAGCCATTACTCCGGTGTCATGGGTGACGGAGGATTTACTCAATGAAATTAAAGAAAAAATAGTTCTCCCTTGTATTTTTGGACTTAAGAAAAGAGGGAGACCATTCGTAGGAGTGCTGTATTCGGGAATTATGGTAACTCCTGATGGGCCAAAGGTGATTGAGTTCAATGCTCGATTTGGCGATCCAGAAGCTCAAGTCTATATGCGCATTTTGAAAACAGATTTGGTGGATGTGTTGCTGGCATGTGCTAATCACAATCTTTCTAGCATTAAGATAGAGTGGAATGAAGAATTTGCGTGTTGTGTCGTACTTGCATCCGACGGTTATCCAGAAGTGTACGAAAAAGGAAAAACCATTTCTGGTTTGGAAAAATCAGAAAACGCCCGAATAAAAATCTTTCATGCCGGTACGAAAAAAGATGGAAACAACATAGTAACAAACGGAGGGCGGGTTTTAGGAGTAACAGCAACCGGAAATACTCTTCAAAGTGCTCTCGCAGAGGTGTACGAAGCCGTCAAAACTATTTCATTCGATGGGATGCAGTTTCGACAAGACATTGGTCGAAAATCAATATAATAAAACAATGGCAAAAGATAGCGCGGGGTTATTGATGTACAGAATAAAAGAGGGGAAACCGGAAGTTTTTTTGGTGCATCCGGGGGGGC
>JBBTWL010000039.1:0-4810 GCA_038062775.1 Patescibacteria group bacterium
AAGGAAAATTTTTGGTTTTGTACCGCGACCGAAGGGAGCGGACGAGGCGCGTCTATTCGCTTCACCACGCAATCCGGGCGTACGATTTTGGTCAGAGCCACCACGCGCTCCGCGCGTGCGATGTCAGTCGGGGTTCTGCTGGAAGTAAGTTCGAACTTTTTGGTATAATGACCACCATTATGGAAATTCAAAATCGAAGAATTAGGTTTGTGGATGGATTTAAAATTCGGGATCTTCTCGAGGATGATTTCGGCATTGTGGAAATCCACTCTTCCCAAATGACGATTGAAAAGCCGAAATTTTGGATTCCAAAAAATGAGGTTTGGGTTGATTATCCATACCGCAATGAAGCGGAATTTCTTATTGAAATGAACGATTTTACTTTCCCGACAGAGACAGAAACCTACGAGATGCGTCGAGCAATGGCGAAAGAGAAATTCTGCATTTTTCCAAATGACGGCTCTCATATCGTAAAAACAGAAGAGAAAAACGAACTGAAGGTTCAGTATGTAGACGGTGGAAAGGTGCGTCGGATTTTTGACCCCGAATTTACTCTTGGAGGGCATGATTTGGTTTACGACTATATTCCTTTAAATGAAATATGGCTTGATCATAAAATGGATGAAAAAGAAATTCCTTATATTTTGTTTCATGAAAAAGTGGAGCGAAAATTGATGGTTGAAGGGAAGCCCTATCATATTGCCCATGAATTTGCTATTGTCGCCGACAAGGAAATGCGAAGAAAGGACGGGGTAGGGCACTATGCGGGTGACCCGAATTACTCATGGAAAGGGAAGACCAATGAGGAATTCAGACTTCAATTTTATGTCGAATAGCGAAAATACAAATTCAAAAAATGGAGGGCTCAACACGAGGAATATTCATGTGAAGCATTTTTTACAGAGTCACGGGCTCTGCGGGCCTGCCTCGCTTAAAATTCTTCTCTCTCATTTTGGGAAAGATTTTTCGGAAGCTCAATTAGCCCAGCTGGCCCATGCCACGGGGAGTCTTGAGCGAGGGCAGGGGACAGAGCATGAGGGGATGGTCGAGGCTATAAAAGCTATTGACGGCCACGTTTTTTCGAAAGAAGAAGGGACTCTGGAAGAGCTCCAATATTTTGTAAATAAAGAACAGCTTCCGGTCATTATTGGTTGGTTTGATCGCACGGAAGATCATTACAGCGTGGTCGTTTCTGTCACGGAAAAGAATATTATTATCGTTGACCCTTCCATGAATGAACCGGAGCGTTGGCTCGATCGGGTAGTTTTTCCGAAGATTTGGTTTGATTTTGTGGGCAAAGAGGACAAGGTGGCCTCCTGGGGTTGGTATATGGTGGTGACGTTTGAAAAGCGGAAATTTGATATCAAGGGCGGGCATTACTACTGATATTGATACGTACGTTCGTCCCGTTAGAGATTTTCGGAGTGTAATATAGTGGTATTATACGCGCTTCGGGTGCGCGAAATCCGAGTTCGATTCTCGGCATTCCGACAATGAAATCTCTAACGGGACAAGGGTGCGTCCGCCTTCGCTCTAATTTGTTTTAACATCCATAGGAGCCTTCTTTGCAAGGGGAAAGGGAATCTCTCTTCTTCGGTACCCCCGGCTCTTTTCCTTTTGCGACATATTCTTCAGGTGTAACCTCCTTCCATTCATGTTCGTGATTCGAAAGCGGCCAATGAAACCTCCATTCATTCCAGCCAATTCCGAGGTGCTTTACGTAAATTTTATTCTCTGCAAGCAGGAGGCCAATCTTTCTTCCAGTCATACATGGAGCGCTGTAGCAATACACAATGATTTCTTTTTCTTCAGGGAGTGTGCGGAAAGCTGAAACTATCCGCTCTTCTTCCTCATAGGCGGGGGTGTACTTATTTTTATAGGCTGGAATGTTTATTGCTCCGATGATGTGCTCTTTTTGATACTCTTCATCGCTACGGAGATCTACGAGAACGAACGAAGTATCTCCTTTGTCCATTTTTCCTCGGAGACCGTGCGGGCTTACAGAGACGGCATTCTCGATTCTATAAAACTCCTCTATTAACCTGTCTGAATCCTTTTTGAGGATTTCTCCAATGAGGAATGTGGCGACAACACCGACAATAATGCCAAAGAGGGCTGAAATAAAGAGAAGTTTTTTATTCATTGTGGGAGGCATGGTTTTTAGAGCATATTAATCCCCAAAAGAAAATCCCTTTTATGGGGTATACTTTTTCTAAGATTTTGTTCTCTATGAGGATAGTTTTGGTGGACCCGAGAACCTGCCTGCCATACCTACGGCAGATAAAACGGCAAGGCGGGGATTTAAATTCCCTACCTCCTCCACATCGCGGGAACACTCTGTCGTCGGGCGGGTCTGTCAGGTGAACTACCGGCCCGCGGAAAGAGAATGAAAGAAAGATATCATACTTAATTTATTTGAGAAGATTATATGTCAATGGAGAATAATTTTGGCGAAACACAGAGCGTATCACTCGAAAGTATCCCCTCGATGGAACTTACCGAGAAGAAAAATGAAAAGGGGGAGTTTTTTGCCGGGACTTTCGGCAAAGATCCGAAGAATCCGGAAGAGATAAGGGTAAATGAAGACTCCATGTTGGTAAGAGAAGATCTCGGACTTATCGCTGTTTTTGACGGAGCCGGAGGCCATATTGGAGCGGCTCAAGCCTCACAGTTTGTTAAGGGGTCTGTTGAAAGGAGTTTTGAAAAAAATGCTGAATTTTTTGAGCTGGAGTCGAACGAGGCAAGAGATGATTTTGAGAAGCGCGTCTCTTTTGAAATGGAGGAAATAATACGGGAGGCAAATCGAAGTTTTCTTCTCAATTCGATGAGAGCGGGTACTGAAGGGTCCGGCACGACCGGTACAATGGTAAAAATGGTCGAGTATGAGGGCCAAAAAATGCTTCTGGTCGGGCATGTGGGGGACAGTCGGGCTTATCTCTATCGGGAAGGGCATGCTCTTGAGCAGATGACTCTCGATCATGATTTTATTTTAAACGAAATTTATCCGGGAGAAGAAAATGTTGAGAAAGCGAGGGAACTTCAATGGAAACTTGGGAATACTCTTGACGCCCGAAATTTTTCAGCGGAAGAGAAAGAGATTTTCCAAGATAAAAAACGACACGGGGTTTCTAACGCTTTTGGTCTCGAAGCAGATAAGTTGCGGGTTGACATCGGTCTTTGGGATGTGAAAGACGGTGATGAAGTTCTCGTTTTTTCCGACGGGATTACTGACAATCTCACCGATCAAGAAATAGAAAATTGGGTCAAAAAAAGCGTTCGGGGAAAGGCGGTGCAGGGTCTTATGTACGACGCATATCAAAAGAGTAAAGCCCAAAAGAGTCCCGAGCGAAGCGGAAAACCCCGAAAAAAAGATGATATGAGCGCCATCCGTGTAAAAATTGGGAAAATCGAGCAGGGGTCAGAAGAAGAAAAGAAAGCAGAAAAACAGGAGGGAGGCGTTTCTTTCAGAGCATCTTCTTTTGATGAACTGTATACGATTCTTCGCGATGAAAAGTTTACTCAACCGGAAAAAAGTACGGGAGAAATTATCGCTCATATTATGAAACTTGAACTCAAGGCCCGGCAAATTCTTGAAAGATATGATACAAAAAAAGAAGAGGGTGACTTGGCCTTTTTGACTCGAAAACGTGATTTACGGTCACTCGTTGTTGAACTTTTACGCAAAAAAGTCGCTTCCGAATAGTCTCTGAAAATTTTCCGATATCGTTTTTGTTATGTTTCAAAATTTCTTAATGAAAAAGCTTCTTGAATCGAAGCTGAAAGATATTCCAAAAGAACAGCAAGAGATGATTTTTGCGATGCTTGAGAAGAATCCCGAGCTGTTTATGAAAATTGCGGAGGAAATGAAGAGTAAAAGCGCTTCAGGACGAAGTGAGATGGATGTGGCGCAAGAGGTATTGAAAAAATACGAAGGTGAACTGAAGGCTCTCATGGTAGAGTAATGCCATAAAGAGTAATTGTATTATGCAAAAGAAAAAGAAAGTTTTTGTTCTTTTGGGACATCCCGATTGGGATTCGTTCTGCGGGTACTTGGCCTCCCGCTATGAAGAAGGAGCTCGAGAGGCGGGACATGAAGTGGAACGACTGAACATCGGGGAACTCCAGTTTGATTCGGTTCTTTATAAGGGGTATCGAGTCATTCAAGAGCTCGAGCCAGACCTCAAAAATGTTCAGGAAAAAATAAAATGGGCCGATCATATTGTTGTTTTTTATCCGAACTGGTGGTCTACCATGCCCTCAATTCTTAAAGGAATGTTTGATCGTATGTTTCTTCCCGGATTTGCCTTTCAAATGAATAAAGGCTCCCGACTCGGTACGTGGAAGCGTCTTCTTTCGGGGCGCACTGGGCGAATCGTGATTACCATGGACGGTCGACCGCTTTTGGTCCGAATCTTTATCGGGGATTACTCAAATGAAATCCGTCGAGGAATTTTTTGGTTTGCGGGTATTTGGCCGACACGAGTCACTTCCATCGGACCCATTCCTCAAATAGGCCCGGAAGAAAGAACTGAATGGGGGAATAAGATGGCGGAGATGGGACGGAGGGCTAGGTAATTAGCTTTTTAGCTGGCAGCTTATTAGACTACCAAACTCATCTATGTCGTTATCTTTAGGTATTGTAGGCTTACCAAACGTCGGGAAATCGACGCTCTTTAACGCGCTGACTCGGAAAAGTGTTCCCGCGGAGAATTATCCCTTCTGCACCATTGACCCGTCGGTGGGGATTGTTCCCGTTCCGGATTCTCGTCTTGAAGCACTCTCAAAACTTTCTCATTCTAAAAAAACGGTT
>JBBTWL010000040.1:0-17479 GCA_038062775.1 Patescibacteria group bacterium
TAAAATGGGGATAGCGGAACAAGAGGATTTTGCTCTTGTTGAAAGAGCTTTTGAGTACTCCAAAGAAGCCCATAAGAACCAGAAACGCTACTCTGGGGAACCGTACTTCATCCACCTCTTTGAAACGGCAAAAAATCTTGCTGAACTCGGCGCTGACGCCAAAACGGTCTCGGCAGGACTTCTCCATGATGTTATCGAAGACGGACACCGCGATCGAGAAGAAGTAAGAAAAGAATTCGGCGACGAAATTCTCTTTCTTATCGAAGGAGTGACGAAGCTTGGGAAACTTAAATACCACGGAGTCGAGCGTCATGTTGGGAGTCTTCGAAAACTTTTTGTCGCGATGTCGAAAGATATCCGAGTCCTCATCATCAAGCTCACCGACCGCCTTCATAACATGGAGACGCTCCAGTATGTTCCGGAAGAAAAAAGACAAAGAATCGCGCTTGAGACCCTCGAAGTTTACGCACCACTTGCCTACCGTCTTGGGATGAACCGTTTAAATCGGCGTCTTGAAGACCTTTCTTTTGAATACACCCACCCGAAAGAATTTCTTGAGATAAAAAAAATTCTCAAAGAAAGAAGTAAAGAAACTCAAGAACGTTTAGAAAAAATACTCCGAAGTATAAAGAAAAACCTTGCCAAAGAAGGTTTTAGAAATTTCTCAACGGATTTTCGTCTGAAGGGAGTACACAGCTTTTACCAAAAGCTTAAACGGAAAAAAATCGTCGAAAATATTTACGATATTTCTGCCATTCGTATCGTCGTACCAACCGAGAGTGACTGTTACCGAGTACTCGGCATTATCCACAGTTCATGGAGACCTCTCCCCGGACGCATTAAAGATTATATCGCTTTTCCGAAACCAAATGGCTATCAATCTATTCACACCACCGTTTTCACCGGAGACGGTGGGTTTGTTGAAATTCAAATTCGCACCGAAGAAATGCACCGCCATGCTGAATACGGCATCGCTTCCCACCTTTCCTACAAAGACGATTCGAAGAAGTCAAAGTTTAAAAAGAACATCCCCTTTTCGTGGATAGAGCGCCTTCTTCCAAAATCAGAGAAAACTCAAAAAACGACGGTACCAACAGCAGAGAAGCCAAAAAAAGAACCTCTTTCAAATTCTCTTCCCGCTTGGGTAAAACATTTAGCTGACGATGAACTCACTTCAGAAGAGTCCGAAGAATTTCTTGAGAATTTGCGCGGAGATTTTCTTCGACATCGCATGTTTGTTTTTACTCCCAAAGGCGACCCGATAGATCTTCCCCTTTATTCAACCTCGGTAGATTTTGCTTATGCCATCCACTCCGAAATTGGAGATCATATGTTCGGAGCGAAGGTGAATGGAAAACTGGTTTCTCTCGACACTCCACTCATAAACGGTGATACCATTGAAATTATCACTAAATCCTCAAGCAAGCCGAGTCCCAAATGGCTTGATTACACCCATACAGCGGTTGCGAGACACCATATCCGCTCTTCTCTCTCAAAATCAAAAAGATAGATTTTAGAATCCTAGACGGAAAAATTCTTCACCGAGTAGAGGTCCTCGTCATCCTTTTTCTCGTCGCGGGATCGATCATCGAGAAGGGCAACCTCATGGTGGCCGTCTGAAAGAAGAGGTTCTTCAATAGGAGGAGCAAGTAACTCTGCCCTCTCATGCTCAAGAGACGCTTCAAGAATTGGCGCTCCACTCTCTACTTCCCCCTTAACCTCTCCTTGTGACGTTACCGAAGGAGAAACTTCAGAAGCATCCAGCGCAGAGGGAGGAGAAGAAGCATGAAAAGGAATCTCTTGTCCCGCCAGATGGTCAAGAAGAGATTGCAAATCTTCAGGAGCAAAATAATCAATCACCACTTTCCCCCCCCGAGCCCCCGCTTCAATTTGCACTCGAGTGCCCAAAGACTCGGTGAGTTTTTTCTCTATCGCGATGATGTCCGGAGTCAAAAATTCTTCTTTTCTTCGTGTGCGTTCAAAGGCAATGCGTCGTGAAATAGATTCCGCCTCCCGAACGGTGAGTTTTTTATACAAAATTTCTTTGAAGAGGGTTTTCTGTTCTTCGAGTTTCCCCTCAAGCATAAGAAGGGTGCGGGCATGGCCTTCCGTCATCTTTCCTTCAGCAAGCGCACTCAACATTTCTTCAGGAAGAGCCAAAATCCGAATGGTGTTTGAAACATACTCGCGACTCTTTCCAATCTTTTGGGCAATTTGAGCATGCTTGAATTTGAATTCAACCGAAAGCTGGTTGAAGGCGCGCGCTCGGTCTACCGGATTTAAATCCTCACGCTGAAGATTTTCAATAATGGCAAGTTCAAGTTTCGCTCGAGAATCGTCTTCTGCTTGAGTACGAATAATAACCGGCACTTGCTGAAGTCCGGCTAATTTCGCGGCACGAAGACGTCTCTCCCCCGCGATGAGTTCATAGGTAACGCTCATTCCTCCTTCCGGAAGAATTTTTTCGGTGCGGGTAACCGTGAGCGGCTGGAGAATGCCGTATTGACGAATGGATTCTGCCAAATCTTTCAGTTTCCCTTCGTCGAATTCTCGACGAGGTTGATACGGATTCGGCTGTATTCGAGTGGCTTCGACCCAAAAAATAGCGTCTCCTTGAAAATATGTCGGCATAAATATGAAGAATGAAGAATTATGAATAAGAAATTACGAAAAGGAAAAATAAACAAAGTGCCAGAAACAGGCCAAAAGCTTAGCAAAGAAAATATATCACAAATTGCCAAGCGAATGAATTTTCAATAGACTGGGGCTCAATGCCGGGATGGCGGAATCGGTAGACGCACACGACTCAAAATCGTGCGGAGTAATCCATGAGAGTTCAATTCTCTCTCCCGGCACTGGTTTGATCCTTGGAGAAAGGAAGTGGAAGAAGAGATGGTCTTTTCTGGCTCTCTTAGGTTAGAGAAAATCTTGAAATGGCTCGAAGAAGAAAGGGTAACTGGAACTCTCGTCATTGAACAGATTAGAACTTCAGGAGATGGAAGAATTATTTACACTTACTCAAGAAAAGGAGGAGTAAAAACCCCTTCGCCTTAGGCGGAGGGGTCTTTGTTTCTGCGTCTATCGGCGTCTCGTCCGCAAATATCCGCGTTTATCAAGACTTCAAATACTGAAGCATCGTCTCCGCGTCCGAAACCTCAAAGGGATCCGTTGGGCAATTATGTCCGAATCCTTCTTCCACAAACGCTTTTTGAATAACTCCGTCTTCCGCGTAGAAGCTGTAGCGCCAGGAACGCTCTCCGAAACCCAAGTCATCTTTCTTCACGAGCATACCCATCTCTTTGGTAAAGAGCCCCGAACCATCCGGAATGAGTTTTACCTTCTGCGCTCCTTGATGTTTCGCCCATTGATTCATGACAAAGGCGTCGTTTACGGAGAGACAATACACTTCGTCAATTCCAAGAGCTGTAAACTCATCGTATGATTTTTCATATCCCGGAAGATGCGTCGCCGAACAGGTGGGAGTGAAGGCCCCCGGAAGAGCAAAGACTACCACTTTTTTTCCCTTGAAATATTCATCACTCGCCACATCCTGCCATCGGTAGGGATTCTCCCCTCCGACACTTTCATCTCGCACACGGGTCTTGAAGATAACTTTCGGAACCTTCTTCCCTTCTAAATTTTTGCTTTCCATAATTTTATTTTATTTGATTTTTTATCGTTTACGCGTTAAATACAGTATTGTCGGCGTATTATACCTATCATGAAAAAAGAGGTCAAAAATTCTCGGAAAATCGTCGTTATTCTCGGACCAACCGCCACGGGGAAAAGTGACTTGGCCGTCAAAATTGCCAAAAAAATCGGAGGAGAGATTATTTCTGCCGATTCACGGCAAGTGTATAAAGGATTGGATATCGGAACCGGAAAAATTACCAAGAAAGAAATGAGAGGAGTGTCGCATCATCTTCTTGATGTTATAAGTCCAAGAAAGCAATTTACCGCTTCTGACTTTGTACGTCTTTCCCGCCCGAAAATTTCTGAAATTTTTGGGCGGGGCCATACCCCCATTATTTGCGGAGGCGCGGGGTTTTATATTTCCACCCTCCTTGGCGAGTGGCCGACTCCGGAAGTTCCCCCTAACAAAAAACTTCGAGATCGTCTTTCGAAAAAGTCTGTTCCCCAACTTTTTCTCATACTCAAAAAACTTGACCTAAAGCGAGCAAAAACAATAGATACCAAAAATCCCGTTCGTCTCATCCGTGCCATTGAAATCGCAAAGACTCTGGGGCAAGTTCCTCCCATCCACCGAAACCCAAAAGGAACCCCCGAAGGAAACACCCGAAACACCCTAGGACTATTCCAATATTCTCAAGAATATTGGAATAGTAAATTGATGATGGGAGAGATGTTAGGAGAGATGCACATAGAAAAAATCGGACTTGATTTCTCCGATAAAGAGCTGAAAAAAAGAATCGCCCTTCGTCTTGAAAAACGCCTCAAGCAAGGAATGATCAAGGAGGCCCGCTCGCTCCACGCTCGCGGGCTCTCTTGGAAACGCATGGAAAGACTTGGACTCGAATATCGCTCTCTCGCTCGCCTTTTGCAAAACAAAATTTCCCGAAAAGAATTTGAAAAAGAACTCCTTAAAGAGACATGGGCCTATGCCAAACGGCAGAGGACATGGTGGAGGAAGGATAAAGAGATAAAATGGGTTAATTCTACTAATGCAATGGAACTTTTGAGCAAATTCACTACATTGGATGTCGTAAATTTAGTAGCGGACTTATGCAGAAACAAAAATGCTGGTCACAAGTCATGACCAGCATTACTACAGCGAAACAAGCGGAACTAGGATGGACCGTACATGCCGGAATGAGCGTAGTGAGAAACTCCGGAGCCGCCACAGGACGGACAGGTGTGTGTTCGCACGTAACCATTTGAATCCGCTCTTGGGCGATTGCCGTACTCATAGCCGTTATGAACATTTCCGGAACCGCCACAGGAGCCACAGCATACTGCCACACGACTTTGTGTCTCATTTCCCCAACGGGATCTGTCATACGCGCTTGCCATTTGGACTGTCTCCTCACTTAGATACTAAAACAGTACTGTCTCGGGTTATATCACTCAAAAAAGAATTCAGCAACTAAATGCTAAATGCATGACATCGGATAAATGCATGACATCGGATGTCATGCATTTACTTTCGAGCTAGAACCTTTGAGGATTTTGCCCTGCAAGGCAAATTGGCTTAATTTTACACTATTCTACGACGCGTCTCGAGCGCCTTACTATTCGGTGATAGAAAAGTTTTGTCCCGTAATGTTTCTTGATTCGTCCGACGCAAGAAAAATAATTTTTTTAGCGATTGTCTCCGGTTCTACTAACTTATGATTTGGTTTATTTAATAATGTCTCCTCGACTTCTTCCTTAGGGGCCGTAAGCCAATATCCAGCATTTGTTGCCGATGGAGAAATTGAATTGGCTCTGCCGAATGGAGATAGAAGTTTTGAATATGCTTGGGTTATGTTTATTACGCCGGCTTTTGCTGCAGCATACGAAATAGCATCATACTGACCGTCTAAACCATGCCTTGAGGCGACACTGACGATAACTCCACTTTTTTGTTTCTGGAATACTTCTATTGTATATTTTGAGACATTCATCATTGAAATAAGATTTAACTGTAAAGATTTCAACCAAATATCTGATGCCCCATTCCACTCATCTCCATTTATGTATCTTCCAGCATTATTTACTAAAACGTCTATCTTCCCAAATTTTTCCATTGCCCCATCAACAACTTTTTTTGCCTCACTCTCATTAATCAAATCTGCTTGAATTGCGATAACCTTCCGTCCTAGTTTTCTAATTTTTTCTATTAGACCATCCGCACCTTTTTTATTGCTTTTATATGTAAAAACAACATCTGCCCCATTTTGTGCAAACATTAAGGTTGCGATTTCTCCGATTCCACTTGATCCGCCAGTTATTAATATTGTTTTATTTGTAAACATTTTTACATTTCAACGCGTCTTGAGCGCGATAACCTAGCACTTGTTGGCGGGCCCACCAGGAATCGAACCCGGATCATCTCTTTTGGAGAGAGACATTCTACCACTGAACTATAGGCCCTGAATTCCGAGTCTAGCACTTCCTTCGGTAATTTTCTACAAAAATCCTCGCCCCCACACATACACAAATAATACGCGATCGCGTATTATTTGTGTATGTGGTCACTCAAAGAAAAATTCTCCGCCTTAGGCGGAGAATTTTTCTTACTTTTTAGCTTCTTTGTGTATGGTCTGCTTCTTACACCATTTGCACCACTTTTTGAGTTCGATTTTTCGCTCGACCTTTTTTTTATTCTTTCGGCTCCAATAGTTAATGCGCTTGCAGGTGGAGCAGGAAAGTTTGATGAGTCTATCTTGGGACATACAATTTTACTTTACGTTTACGCTCAAACAATGCGGGTGAGTCTATCAGAGCCTCTTAAAAAAGGCAATTTCCTGAATGGTGCGCCGGGTTGGATTCGAACCAACGAAGCCCAATGGGCGAGAGATTTACAGTCTCTTGTATTTGACCACTCTACCACCGACGCGAGTCACAGGAATATAACGTATTATGATTATTTCGTCACTCCCTGTCGGAAAAGAGATTCGGCAATCGAACGCCCCTTCCCCTTCTTCACCTCGAAGGCGAATTCGCCGTTTTTCACACTTACCATAATTTCTCCTCCACGCATCACTTTTTTTCCAATAATGGCCGATGCGGCATGATTTAAAATTTTACTCTGAATAAGACGCTTCAGAGGACGTGCTCCGTACTGCGGATTGTATCCTTCTTTTGAGAGCTTTTCGAGCGCTTCAGGTGAAAGAGAAAGTTTAATGCCTCGATGAGAAAGTCTCTCTTGCACAAGAGCAATTTGGATCTCAACAATTTTTTGAATGGCCTCTGGTTTCAAGATATCAAAGATAATGATGTCATCGAGACGGTTTAAAAATTCTGGACGAAAATATTCCTTGAGACTCTCTTCGACTTTCCCCTTCACTTCTTCATATTCTTTCTCCGCATCGCCGTGGTGAGTCTTAAAGCCGATTTGTTCCATGCGATCAATGTATTGCGCTCCGATGTTTGAAGTCATGATGATGAGGGTATTTTTGAAATTGACGACACGTCCCTTCGCGTCGGTTAAACGCCCGTTATCAAAGACTTGGAGCAAAATATTAAAGACTTCCGGATGCGCCTTTTCGATTTCATCGAAAAGAATCACAGAATATGGGCGGTGCCGAACAAGCTCGGTAAGTTGTCCTCCCTCTTCATGCCCAACATACCCAGGCGGAGAGCCGATAATTTTTGATACGGCGTGTCTCTCCATAAACTCCGACATGTCTACCCGAATGAGGGCCTTGTCGGAATCAAACATAAACTCCGCGAGTGCCTTCGTAAGCTCTGTCTTTCCTACTCCGGTGGGACCCAAAAATATAAAAGAACCGATAGGTCGCTCCGGGTCAGAAACTCCTGCTCGGCTCCGCTTTACGGCTTCGGAAATTCTTCGAATGGCATCATTTTGCCCGACCACTCGTTTTTCAAGCGCTTCTTCTATGCGAGAGAGTTTCTCCGCTTCTTCTTCAAGCATTCGATTCACCGGAATCCCCGTCCAGCGCGAAACCACATCCGCGATATCATTTTCGGTAATTTCTTCTTTGAGCACACGGCGACTTTTTTTAATTTTCTCTAACTTCTTGCTTTTCGCATCCAAGTCTCGAAGGAATTCCGGAATTTTTCCATAGCGAATTTCCGCCGCTTTCGCCAAATCCACCCGCGCCTCAGCCCCTTCGGCTTCCAAACGGAGCACCTCAAGTTGCTTCTTAATATTTCGCATTTCTTGCAAAAGCTCTTTCTCACTTTGCCACTTAAGTTCCAAATCGCGCGTTTTTTCTTTCAAATCGGCGATTTCACGATCAATATCTTTTACGCGAAGCTTAGCCTCCCGAACAATTTCTTCATCAGAGGATTCGATTTCACGTTTGAGGGCTTCTTTCTCAATCTGAAGGCGCACTGTTTTACGGTGCGTCTCTTCCAGAGCCGGGGGTTTATTCTCCAAAGAAATGCGGAGCGCTGAAGCGGCTTCATCAATTAAGTCCACCGCCTTATCCGGTAAAAATCGATCCGAAATGTAGCGAGAACTCAAATTCACCGCCGCGACAATCGCATTATCCGTAATGCGCACTCCATGGTAAAGCTCGTATTTTTCCCGAAGACCCCGGAGAATGGTCACGGCGTCTTCAATCGAAGGCTCGGAAACATACACCGGTTGAAAACGGCGGGTAAGCGCGGCATCTTTTTCAATGTGTTTTTGATATTCCTTAATCGTCGTCGCCCCGATGGCACGAAGCTCTCCGCGGGCAAGCGCGGGCTTCAACATATTTGAAGCGTCCATGGAGCCTTCCGCGGCCCCGGCTCCGACAATCGTATGGATTTCATCAATAAAGAGAATGATTTTCCCGTCCGATTTTTCGATTTCCTTCATGATGGACTTGAGTCGCTCTTCGAATTCTCCACGATACTTCGTCCCCGCAATGAGAGACCCGAGATCCAAAGAAACGAGCTCCTTGTCTTTCAAAGAATCGGGGACATCCTTGGTGGCCAAGCGATTGGCCAGTCCTTCGACGATAGCCGTCTTTCCGACGCCTGACTCTCCGATTAAGATGGGGTTGTTTTTTGTGCGACGGGAGAGAATTTGAATAATGCGAGAAATTTCACTGTCTCGTCCGATGACCGGATCAATTTTATTTTCCGCGGCAAGCTTGGTAAGATTTCTCGTATATTTTGAAATGGCGCGAAATTTTTTCTCCTGCGGAGCTTCCGCAATTTTTCCTCGGCGGATTTCATTGATAACTTTTGCGACAAGATTTTTCGAAAGTTTGAAACGAGAAAGAAGATCTCTTGCTGGAGAAGGCACCTCAAGAAGCGCCATGAAAAGGTGTTCAACCGAAACAAACTCATCATTCATGCCGGAAGCTTCCTTGGCGGAATACTCAAGCGTCTGCGCGAGGTCCGGTGTTAAAAATATTTGATACGATGGAGAAAGAATGGAGGACCCTTCTGGAGATTCGATGCCTTCGAGCAGTGAGTCGGTCAAAAGACTGACATCAACCTCTAACACGTCGAGAATTGAAAAGATAATACTGTCTTCTTGCCCAAGGAGCGCGGCGGTTAAATGAAGCGTATTGACCTGATTTTGCCCACGCTCAATGGCGAGCTCATGGGAGCGACGGATGGCCTCTTTGGCCTTGGTGGTAAAATGATTGAATGATGGAGGCATAATATCCGTAAAATACTTATCTACATAGTATACCAAAATTACACTTTTGTCAAATCTACCGGCGGAAGCAACGGAAACCAAAAAAGGAGGAGTCGGAAAAATTACGGCGCTTTTTTCTCCTCCTTCTTCAGCTCTTTGGAAGGAGCCTGGAGGGCCGTAATTTCATCCTTGAGGAAGTTTGAAGGAGCATACATTATCTCGCCCGAGGTTTGAGGAAGAGCTACCCCAATCAAATCCCCCGAGGTGCTCAAAAGAGCGCCTCCTCCCTTCTCCCCCTTTGGAAGAGCCGAGATGTCAATGAGAGATACGAATGAATTTTCCTTAATCGGAGCAGTCGAAGATGCCACGGGAGGTTCAACCTTCGTCATACCAAGATAAGAAATGGTTCCCACCGCAATCGTCTTTCCTTCCCCCCCGCCGATGGCAATAGCACTCTGGCCGAGCTGGAGAAAGTTTGAGTCAGCAATAGTGGCGAAACGGAAAACATATTTATTCTCGGCTTCAGGTTTTATCGCTTGAAGAAGAGCAACCCCTCGCTTTTCATTTTGGGAGAGAATCTTCAGCGACCATATCTTTCCATCCTCTGTTGCCAACGAATACACTCCGTTTGAAGTTACGAGTCCACTCCAGGTGGCAATGAGTCCGTCTCCAGAAAGCATCACGCCTCGCCCCACAAATGCTTTTTGCTCCGTTCCATCCTCCGCTTTGAAATGACTATAGATGGGAATGATTGCCGGACGATTGTCGGCAATAGTTTTCGTAACGATGTCCTGCTCTCGAATGATGACCGTACGTTCAACCCCCGGTTTCCCGGGAACCGGAATCGCTTTTTCAATCGTCCGCTCCACCACCTTATTAATCGTCTGCGAAAATGTCGGCGGGGCCGACTCATCCAAAAGACTCACCACTAAAATACTCGTCGCAACCGATGAGACAAAAGTTACCAACAAAGTAAGGAGTACGAGCTGGTTTTTATTGAGGTTCTCAACATCCATACTCCCAGTATACCAAAAAGATAATTTTTTTCATCTCTATTTACTCCGCTTGGGCACACCCCGCTCTTCGCCTAAAGCGAAGAGCGGGGTGTGCTTTTCTTTGCTCTCCCTTTTTGTGCCAGCGAAAGATACCTCTTCAGAAGGAAAATTACTCTTCGAAGATGCGAGTACTTTGTCTTTCGTCCAAAAGAAAACCGAAGCGTACTCCCCTCACATTCTTCTTTCCCCGGAATTTTCGAAACCGCCGAAGAGGAACCGTCTTTGAGACGCCTGCAGGCAGAAGCTACTCCAACCGCCACCCCTTCTTCATCAAGAAGGAGGGAAAGATACTCCGCAGAAATTTCTGGGAAACAAATGCTTACTATGCTTGGAAGAAAATGTTTTGCTTTCGTGTTGAGTTTTGCCTCAGGAATTTCTTTTTTAAGTAAAGAAAGAAACTGTTCTCGAAGGTTCCCCTGCCTCTTATATTCTTTTTCGCGAAGAAACTGCGAAATCTGAAGAGCTTTGGCGAGTCCCACGGAGGCAAAAATATTCTGCATACCGGAACGTCTTCCGCGCTCCTGTCCTCCTCCATGAAAAAGGGCTGAAACATTTGTCCCTTCTTTCACAAACAATGCTCCGGAAGCGTGCGGACCGTAGACTTTTCCTCCATCAATGGAAAGAAGATCCGCCCCGATATCATGGGGGTAAATCGGCAAGAGATCTGCCGCTTGAGTCGCATCAATATGAAGGTAAGGATACTCATTCGTGCCGTATCTTGAAAATTTCTTTTTTGTGCGAAGAAGTATTTCCTTCATTTGCCGAAAAGGAAGAATGCTTCCGAGTTCGGAGTTCACCAAAGAAAAACAAAGAAGAACCGTCTCTTCGGTAATTACTTCTTCAATATGAGAAAGAGGAATGTTTCCTCCTTCATCAGGAGAAAGAAAGGTTACCAAAGCGCCTTTTTTTTCAAGAGCTCGCAGAGGTTCAAGCAAGGAGGGATGTTCGAGTACGCTGGTAATGATATGCGGATGCCGTATTCCTCCTTCGAGCGCTTTCTCAAAAACTCCGAAGAGAGCTATGTTGTCACCCTCTGTTGCTCCGCTCGTAAAAACAATTTCATCGGCATGCACTGAAAAAAAACGCGCCACTTGAGAGCGAGAAGCTTCGAGGAGCTCCCGAGCCCTCCTTCCCTCGGCATGAATGGAAGAAGGATTTAAAAATTCTCCCTCCGACTGCTTTTTGAGCAACCCTTCGAGCTCTTTTCGAACTTGGAGACACATCGGCGTCCCCGAAGCATAGTCGAGAAAAATTCTCTCCTTTTTCTTACTGTCGCTTTTTGATGGTTCTTCAAAAAATGCACTCCTAAATTTCCCTAAAAGTTTCATATGGGCATTCTACTCAAATGGACCTCTTTCGCAAAAAGAGTTCCAAAAAGGGGCAATCTCTGTATAATCACTTTACCGAAATTTATGGCGATCTTTTTTGTACAAAAAGAGCTTATTCTCTTTGCTTTCGGGGCTATGATTGTCCTCATCCTTCTTCTTTGGCTTATCCGCCTTGAGGGGAAAATCCGAGGTCTCTATCTTGGAGAAGAAGGTAGTGAGGAAACTTTAGGAGCCCTTTCGGTAAAAACAGAGGAGGCGCGAAAGAGAGTCGGAAAGCTTGAGATACTTTCGGAGCGAATGGAGAAAAGAATTTCGAAAAGTGTGCAGGGAGTGGAAACCGTCCGCTTCAATCCATTTCGTGAAGCCGGAAGTGGAAACCAAAGTTTTGCTTCCGCTTTTCTTTCGGAAAATGGAGATGGAGTGGTGATTTCAAGCCTCTACTCACGAGACCGAGTAGGAATATTTGGAAAACCCGTCTCGCAATTTACGTCTTCTTTTGAACTGACCGAAGAAGAAGCCGAAGCCCTCAAAAGAGCCGCCGAGAAAATCAAGTCGAGTTAATGAACGAGCTTCTCACGTCAAAACAGTATGAATACCAATACACGTATAACCGTACGGCCTCCAGTAGTGGCCGTTCTCGGACATATCGACCACGGCAAATCGACTCTTCTCGATTATATTCGAAAGTCAAACGTCGATCGGAAAGAAGCGGGAGGCATTACCCAGCGTCTTTCGGCATACGAGGTCCTTCGGAAAAATTCCTCCGGAGAAGAACGTGCTCTGACCTTTATCGACACCCCAGGACACGAGGCCTTTAAGGGAGTGCGTACCCGAGGGGCTGGAGCCGCAGACATCGCTGTTTTGGTGGTTTCCGCAGAAGATGGAGTGAAACTTCAAACGATTGAAGCCTATAAAACTATTCAAAAGAGTAAAATTCCGTACATAGTCGCGATAAATAAAATTGATAAACCGGGAGCTGACCTTCCGAAGACAAAATCATCGCTCATTGAAAATGAAATATATCTTGAAGGACTCGGCGGAGATATTCCTTATGTAGAAATTTCGGCAAAAACCGGAGCAGGTATTGACGCTCTTCTCGACCTTCTGCTTCTCGTAGCCGACCTTGCCGATCTAAAAACTGATACTTCAAAAATCGCTGAAGGTATTGTTCTTGAGGCGCACAGCGACGGCAAAAAAGGAATTTCTACCACCCTTATTATTAAGGATGGAACTCTCAAGAAAAATACGTTTCTCGCCTCAGGCGGGGCCTTCACTCCCGTTCGAAATATAGAAAACTTTGCGGGGGAAAATGTAGAATCTTTGGGTGCTGGAAGCCCCGCCAAAATTTCTGGATGGAGCGACCTTCCAAAAATTGGATATTCTTTCTCTTCTTTTGAGTCGAAAAAGGAAGCCGAAGAAACCGCGCATGAATTTCAGGAAAATGAAAAGCGTATCAAAAAAGCCCTCGAAGAAGGAGAGAGTACGGAAGGAAAATTGGTAATTCCAATTATCGTCAAAGCGGATCTTGAGGGAAGCGCGGAAGCGGTGATGCATGAGATTAAAAAAATTCCGGCAGAAAAAATCCTTCTCAAAATCGTCTCTTCGAGTGCGGGAAATATTACCGAAGCGGACGTAAAGTTTGCTATGGCCTCCGAGGGAGCTGTCATTTTGGGATTTAATACCAAAACTGACTCGCGGGCAAAAGACCTCGCTCTTCGCGAAGGAGTCGCCCTTCAAACCTTTGATGTTATTTATCACCTCACGCAATGGCTTCAAAAACTCGCCCTCGAACGAACTCCGAGGTCTCTGGTTGAAGAAAAAAGGGGCGAATTGAAGGTTCTTAAAATTTTTAGCGTGACAAAAAATAAACAAGTCATTGGTGGAAAGGTGCTTCATGGACTGCTTTCTCTTAAAGATGAAGTTCGAATTTTCCGCCGAGAAGCCTATCTTGGAGTGGGAAATATTGACGAACTCCAGCAAGGAAAAATGAAAACTTCGAAAGTGGAAGAAGGAAATGAGTGTGGACTTCTCATTGATTCAAAAATTGAAATTGCGCCAGGAGATACCCTTGAAGCAATAAATCTCGTTGAGCAATAACTCTCACAAATAGATTCCATGTTGTTCAATAACAAAAACAAAAATGAACGCCTCAAAGAAGAGATTCATCGTGCCGCTGCGCGTTTTCTTCTGGAAGAGTCGAATCATCGCTCTCTCATCACCATCACTCGCACCGATCTCTCCGAACATGCCGAACGCATGATGATATTCTTAAGTGTCCTCCCAGAGGAAGCGGAAGAAGAGGCGCTTGAATTTTCAAATCGCAAACGGGGAGAACTGAAGAAGTACTTGAGTCAAAATTTTCGCCTCTCGCGAATCCCCTTCATTCAATTTATAATCGACCGAGGCGAGAAAAATCGCCAACGGCTGGATGAAATCACAAAAAGCGATTAAGCTGTCCAGACTGGCCACGTGGTGAAGCAGCTAACACAGCGGTCTGCAAAACCGCCATTCGTGGGTGCAACTCCCACCGTGGCCTCCAACTTAACTTGAAGCTTGTAGCGAGAAGCTATAAGCTACTCTTACGCCCGGGTGGTGAAATGGTATACACGCAACACTTAAAATGTTGTCTGCAATAGCGGATGTGGGTTCGATCCCCACCCCGGGCACACGCATTTTTGCGTAAATCATACCCCCCAGTAGCTTAGCTACTGGGGGGTGCGGGCGGGTGGCGGAATTGGTATACGCGCTAGTCTTAGGAACTAGTCTCGAAAGGGATGGGAGTTCAAGTCTCCCCCCGCCCACAAAATAATTATCTTTCCTCTCACCCACATCGTCTTAAGTTTAAAGTCTTACGTTTAATGTACACTGATATTACGCTATAGCGTAATATCAGTGTAGTACGAAAAGATTACGAAAAGATTACGAAAAGATTACGAAAAGATTACGAAAAGATATCGGCCTATGATAAAGAAAGTACAAAAAACTGAATTAAACAAGATTAAAATGTTCTTTGATAGACTGATCGTGCTCAAGGGAGTCAACAATCATGTACAGAAGCTCTTTCCCTATTTTAAAATCCGCTTTCAGCAGAGTGATAAAATCCTCGCACGCGTAAGGATATATCCAAACACTGTCTTGAAGTCTAAAAAACCCAACAGCAATGAGTGTCGAGCGAACTTTATCGCGAAGATACTTTTTTGATTCAGATATATCAAAAATAAGTACTCTCCATTTTCTATCCCATATCTTTGGCGCCGGAAGGTGAAAGTTAGTTCTTTCGTAGTCTCTCATAACCCGTTCGCCCTTTTTCGTGAGAGAGAGCTTTTGACTTCTGTACTCCAGCAATCCTCTTCGTATAAGTAGGTCCCTAGATTTTTTAATAACTTCATCTTGTCTCCGTGTAGGAAGTATGCCCATTTTTGCAAGAGCACCTAAAACATTAGGCGCCAGAAGACCTACCGCAAGAAACCCCACCATACCAACCGCAAGAAGAATTTGTCTCTGCAGTTTTCCAATTTTTAATTTTTCCTTTAGTTCATTTTCCAAATTACTCATACATACACTGATATTACGCTATAGCATTATATCAGTGTATTCAGAGAATTGTTTGGTTTTTGGAAGTTTGGGAGAGAGTTTGGTGGCAAATTGAGAAATGGAAAAAAAGCCAAAAAAAGAAGCAACGCAGAAATGCTTGAGATACACTTGTTTTATAAGGCTTTTTTGGTGATTGGAGTGCTTGACTTTTGGTGTAGATATGATATAAACAAAAGCAGTTAGATCAAACTCCTCAATTTCTGGGAAAAACTCTTCGTAAGAGAGTTCTCCCCCGAAGTTGAGGCAATGACAATTCAACCTAAAATCCGTCCTATTGGGCGGAAGGAGAACTGAAAATGCGTACGCTATTAGTAGTAGTAGAAGCAGTAGTGCTTTGCCTGTTGTTAATGACAGGCGTCATGATGTACTTCGGCATTGTCGCAGAAGTGATTGTTGTACTGGAGCAAATACTCGGTGCTGTCTCCGGAATTGTAATCTTCTTGCTTCTTTTCGGGTTTGCGAGTCCGCTGTTTATCGGTTTACTTGTCAATCACCCGGACCAAAAACCAAAAGAACTTCGGAAGGGGCCTTACTTCTTTACCTACATGACGCACAACGTAGTGAAGATAAAGGTGCGTGGTGATCGGTTGATTGGAATGCTCATGAATAACGGGCATCTGAAATTCAAAAATGAAAAACCAGAAAATATTCTGGATCCGCAAAACTGGGAAATCTGCTCTAATGATCCATCATCAGAAAAGCTCTTATCATCAGAAGAGCTCTTACTGGAATTAACTTGGAATCCGATAAGCTGGTGGGCCGTCTGGGTTTACCGCGTGACGGGAGCCATTTTTACTGGAATTTATCCATTCCAAAAACTCAAGATGTTTGAGATTCGTCGTGTGCTACAAGAAAAGGATAAAGACGGAAACCCCCTTACAAAAGACGGGAAGCCGGTATTCAAGGAAGTCACCGAAGAAAGCGACCACCTCATTATCAGTGAGTTCATTTGGAACTTTATTGTTCCCTCTGCTGATACACGCGACACGGGCGTAAAAGTCCGAGTCGAGGGGGCGCTTCGAGTTCAGTGCGTCAATCCATATCTCACCACATGGGGAACTTATCGATGGGATTTGGCTCTTTACAACGCGATCGTTTCCAAAACGGCTGCATTGACAAGGACAAAGTTCTACAAAGAAATTCAGGCGGTAACAGAAGAAAAGCAGTATGGATTTATGACGAGTCTTGCTGAGATCAACGACGTCCTTGGAAAGAAAAAAGAGGATGGAGAGAAGGGAGAAGGAAAGAAAGAGAAAAATGATGGAATAGAGGCTCTTTATGGCCTCAAGATAATCGAAGTGCAAATCTTCGATATTGAGGCTGATACGGAAGACGGGAATGTCAAAACGGCACTTTCTGCGCCGTGGAGGGCTGAACAAGAAGCACTGGGAATAGAGAGGTTGGCGAAGGCCGACGCAGTGGCAATCACAAAGCGTGCTAACGCCATAAACAAAGGCCATGAAGCAGGAACTTTAGCACTCCTCTGGGAGCAGAAAGCAAAGATCGCTAAGGCCGGTGCAAATATTACCTTCATTGAAGGTGGGGTGAGCACTGACCCCGCGATTCTCGCCGAGCTACAGAAACTCAACAGGAATAAGTAGGGAGAAACGAAGATGGAAAGCCTCTATATGGAAAGCCTCTATATAGTCCTCGCTGGACTTACTGCACTTCTCGTCGTCATACCCTGCCTGCTTCTTATCTCGAGGATGCTCAAGGAAAAAGTGGGAGGAACCGACAATTCTGTGTTTTGGAGACGAGTATGGGGAGGCGCAATTGGCATTCTTGTCCTCGCTTTCCTCGTACAAATTCCGAGCCTCTCGGACTTCGCCGTCGCAACGACGGGAAGTAAATGGTGGGTCATGCTACTGTTTGCAATTCTTGGAGCGATCGTTGGTCCTCCAGAATTCAATTTCAGAACCTCCAACAAATTCTTGAAGGAGATTGGAATTGGCATGGCCGGCTTTGCGGCGTTCATCGTTGCATTGCTTCTTATTGAGAAGACATACGGCGGAACAAACATTGCTACCGCCATCGATCAGCACCTCGATTTTGTGTTGGTCTTCATTCTCTTTGGAGGATTGCTGGGGTGGCTCTTCGAGACACCTTTGAAATCTTCCAAATGGAGGCTCGGAATGGGCATCTTTGGTGCTTTCCTCCTCACCCCAATCGCATCGATAGGCGGGAAATACGTCGTCATCAAGTACGATGAAATAATAATGGAGTCTTCCTGCTACGTT
>JBBTWL010000041.1:0-2128 GCA_038062775.1 Patescibacteria group bacterium
ATTTGGCGCATTTGACGTACCATTTTATCAACCTGACTGATCTTGAGCCTCCCAATCGGTTCGAACATCGGGACATCACCACCGCCACAAACTAGGAAATAATGCCCCCCATTCCCTACCACAAACAAAAAGCCCTCCTCCTGACCTGCGAACATGCGACCAATAAAATTCCGCAGAAGTATGCGAGTTTTTTTCATACCCATCGAACCGTTTCCGGCCCATGGGGGCGAAAAAAGGTCGGGAAACTTTTAGAAGACCATTGGGGATACGACCCAGGAGCCCTTTGGGCGGCTAAATATCTGCAGAAAAAACTTTCTTCACCGCTTTTCTTTTTCCCCTACTCCCGGCTCTTTATTGAAATAGATAGCTATCTCAAGTCTTCCCTCATTTCAAACATTCTCTCAAAGCTCCCAAAAATAGAGCGGGCAAGACTTCGGGAGCAATATTGGACTCCGTATGCGGAAAGAATAAAAAAATTTATTGAAAAACAAAACGCCGCTGGAGCACAAATCGTTCATATTGCCTCTCACTCGTTCACTCCCGTATTTAAGGGAAAGGAACGGCATTGCGATATCGGAGTTCTCTATGACCCACAAAGAAAAAAAGAAGCAGAAGTTGCGAGACTTCTCTGCGCGACATTGAAACACGAGCTTCCTGGATTTATCGTTCGAAGAAATTATCCCTACACTGGGAAATCGGAGGGCCTCACGACCCACCTTCGGAAATTATTCAAAGACAGCAGATACATCGGCATAGAGATCGAGGTAAATCAGAAATATGCCTCGCAAAAATCGAGGGGAAGAAGAAAAATACAAGACGCTCTTGTTCGCGCGCTGAATTTGATACAATAGAGGGAGTATGGAAATCCTTCGATGGCATATTTTTGAATACGAGCACGAGCCAAAGACTCCCGATTGGTATTGGGCGGTTTCAATTATTGTTTTCGCTCTTTCCGGAGCTTCCTTCTACCTCGGAAATGTTCTTCTTGGAATTATCCTTCTTGTTGGGATTTTCACCCTTCTTCTCCTTCGAGCCAAAAGACCGGAAATTGTCATCTGTGAAATCCACCACGACAAAATAATCTGCGGGAATACCGCGTATCCGTTTGAACATCTCCATTCTTTTCATGTAGAAACCCGCATAGATTCCCCGAGAATTCTTTTGGCCTCAAAAAAAGTATTTTCTCCCCTCCTCACGGTTCCCATTCATGAAGATGACGCCACAGAAATCCGCGAAGCTCTCCGAGAGCTTCTTCCAGAAAAAGAACATCGAGAATCTGTTTTTCTCATCCTCTTCCGCCGTTTGGGATTTTAGAGACCTGCGTCTACGGCAGATTTCAGAATGTATCCGATAAAAACGACGAATCCTGATGCAACTACAGTGAGCATAAGCAGGCACCATCTCAGTATTGAATGAGGTGAACGCATCACTGCCATAATCGCGAAATAAATAATAGACAGAATCGTTAAGCCCATAACGATCGGGTACAAATAACTGAGTGGAGAAAAATTAGCCTTTGAAAAGGCCAAAAATTCTATAGTAAATGCAATCAACGAGAGACATACCCATGAATTGGATTTACCCGCATTCCTGAATACTACCACGCGAAGTGGGCAAAGGCTTTGAATTCGAGGGGGAGAATGATATAAGAGGGTGGTAAAATGCCCTCGTAGTTTAATGGATAGAACGCTAGATTGCGGATCTAGCAATACAGGTTCGATTCCTGTCGAGGGCACAAAATAAACGAAGTGTAATTTTTGTGCCCTCGAGGAGGCAATCACTTGCCTCCGTGCAGGAATCGAAAGGCTTCTTCAGATAGTTTCCCGCGAAGCAAGAAAAGTATCGAAAAGCCGTACTGCTCCTGTAAGGAGAGGTTCCTCATGGGAGCATAGAATAAACAACGAGCAATTTTGTGAAGTTTTGTTGGAAGCTTTCATTGTTCCCGCCGTCGTTCCTCAGTAAGCTCGGAACTATGGCGGGCAAGCAATGGACCCCAGATGTCCCTATAGTTTAATGGATAGAATGCAAGCCTCCGAAGTTTGTGATACAGGTTCGATTCCTGTTAGGGACACAAAATAAAAAATCTCCGAAACTTCGGAGATTTTTTATTTTGTGTGTTTATTGTACC
>JBBTWL010000042.1:0-2232 GCA_038062775.1 Patescibacteria group bacterium
CAATCGTAAAGAAGCAACAGAAACCTAAAGTTCCCCAAGGAACGTATTCGCCAATATCCTCAACTCCAGAAACACAACCCCCCTCTTCTGTTCCCCCCCTTCCTCCTCTCCCCCAAACCGAAGAACCCCCTAACCCTCACGAGAGGACGACGTAACACTATGTCGAGAGCCTTGGTTCTTGGAAACGGAGAGATGCTCGTCACCCTTGATCGCTTCGGACAACTCCGCGATCTCTACTACCCTCATGTCGGCCTCGAAAACCAAGCGGGAGGAGGACGAATGCACCGAATCGGGGTGTGGGTGGACGGAAGGTTTTCTTGGATTACTGATAAAGAATGGGAAATTACCTACGACTACGAAATAGAGTCTTTTCTTGGAGCGCTCGAAGCAAAAAATAGGAATTTGGGGATTTCCCTCTCTTTTCGAGATGGCGTCTACAATGAAGCGAATATTTTTTTTCGGCGTATTGAAGTAAAAAACGAGTCTTCCGAGGGGCGTGATATCCGAATTTTTATCGGCCATGAATTTACCCTCTCTGGAAAAACTGGGGAGACGGCCTATTTTGAGCCCTTTCGCCACTGCCTCATCCATTACAAAGGAAATCACGTCGTTTTGATTAACGGAGAAATCGGCGGAATGCCTCCTTCCGACTGGAGTGTTGGGCTTTCTGGATTTATGGGAAAAGAAGGAACGTATAAAGACGCCGAAGATGGAGTTCTCTCAAAAAACCCCATAGAGCACGGCCCAGTCGATTCTGTCATTGCCTTTTCTCATTTTCTCTCCGGCGGACAGTCACAGGTCCTCCACTATTGGATAGCCATCGGCTCATCACTCAAAGAAGTGTTTGACCTCGACAGTCGGATTGCTTCAAAAACGCTCGAGCACATTTTGGAGTCAACAGGAAATTATTGGAGAGCGTGGGTCAACAAATACGATTTTTCTTTTTACAAATTGAATCCAAACATTATCCGTCTTTTCAAGAAAAGTCTGATGCTCATTCGCGCCCATGCCGATAACCACGGCGCCATCATCGCCTCCGCCGACTCGGAAATGCTTCAATACGGGAAAGATACCTACAGCTACATGTGGCCGAGGGACGCGGCGCGTGCCGCCATCACCCTCTACAAAGCCGGGGATCCCTTTGTGGCCAAAAGGTTTTTTGAATTTTGCGAGAGAACCATAACGGAGCAGGGATTTTTTATGCACAAATATCTCCCCGATGGATCTCTGGGGAGCTCGTGGCATCCATGGATTCGAGAGGGACTCCCGCAACTTCCCATTCAAGAAGATGAAACAGCAATTGTCCTCTACGCCATCGGAAAATATTACCGCCACACGAAAGATCTTGAATTTATCGAAAAAATCTTCACCACTCTCATTGAGCGATCGGCAGAATTCCTCCTCTCTTTCCGAGATACCAAAACCGGGCTCCCGAAAGGAAGTTATGATCTTTGGGAAGAAAAATACGGGACAAGTACTTTTACTTCTTCCGCCATTTACGGAGCCCTCCAGTCCGCCGCTGACCTCTCGGCGGTTCTTGGAAAAAAGAAGCATGAAACTCGCTATCGAAAGGGGGCGGAAGAAATAAAGAAAGGAATTATGAGCTATCTCTACGATGAGGGGACGGGGAATTTCCATAAACTCGTCGTTTTTTCGAGAACCGGAGGAAGGAATGTTGATTCGACCATTGATATTTCCAGTCCGTATGGAGTCTTTAACTTCGGGGTGCTTGAGGCAGGAGACCTTCGCCTCAAAAAATCGTTTGATAATGCCAAAGCGAAACTTGGCGCAAACATCGGTATTGGCGGAATCGCTCGCTACGAAGGAGATGGGTACTACCGCGCCAAAGATAACACCCCGGGGAACCCATGGATTATTACCACCCTCTGGGTGGCGGAATATGACATTGCCAAAGCGCAAACTGAGAGCGATTTTGAAAAAGTTCGCGAAGTGTTCTCTTGGGTCGCTCGCTACGCGCTTCCTTCAGGAATGCTCCCAGAACAGCTGAACCCCGACACTGGAGAGCAAATTTCAGCCTCTCCTCTTGTTTGGTCTCATGCCGAATATGTAAATGCTATACTCAAATATCTCGATCGGCTTGAAGAACTTGGTATTTGCCCTACTTGTAACCCGGTCGTCTAAACAGCATGGAAGACTCTATTCGAAATTTTCCAAAACAATTCTCCCTATAGCTCCTTCTTGAAAACGGGGATCGCTTGCCGAAAAAAAAGC
>JBBTWL010000043.1:0-2043 GCA_038062775.1 Patescibacteria group bacterium
CGCGGCAATTTCCTCTTCCAATATCAAAGAAAAGAATCATCCGGCAGGAAATAACCTTCTTCGTTTTGAAAAAAGACAACAAAGACATAGGAATAGTATATCGTAAGAAGGATGAAGGCGTAAGAATAAGGCGTTAAGAATTACGAAAGAGTTGCTTTGATTCTCCGAACCCCTTGCGCTACCGCTTCTTCTTTTTGGATTTTGAACACTCCGAGCTCTTTCGTATTTGAAACATGAGGACCACCGCAGAATTCAAGGCTGTAGTTCCCTATCTGATACACCCGGACTTTATCTCCATACTTTTCCTCGAATAATCCAATGGCCCCCCTCTTTTTGGCTTCTTCTAATGGAATATCTTCATACGTTACCGGAAGCGCTTCTTCTATTTTCTCATTCACCAAAGCTTCTACTTTCTGCTTCTGTTCATCTGTCATTTTTTCTCCGTGAGAAAAATCAAACCGAAGACGCTCGGGAGTGATGTTGCTTCCCTTTTGAAATACATCCTCGCCCAAAACTTCGCGTAACGCCTTATGAAGCAGATGTGTTGCGGTATGGTACTTCACCGACATTTCAGAAGTATCTGCTAGGCCTCCCTTAAATTTCTGCTCCGACCCCTGGCGAGAAACTTCCTGATGCCTTTCAAATTCAGCATCGAATTCTTTTCGATCGATACTCATTCCTTTTTCTTTAGCGTATTCTTCCGTTATTTCAATAGGAAAACCATAGGTAGAGAAAAGAATAAAGGCCTCCTTTCCAGAAATATTTTCTGCTTTATTTTTTTCAAGCTGTCGTAATCCTTGAACGAGAGTTTCTTTAAATTTTTCTATTTCTTCTCTGATAACTTGCCGTATGATTACAATCGAAGTCTCGATATTTTGATACGAAGATTTATAGACCTCGGCAACACCTTGAACCAGGGCGGAAATTTGTTCCTCCGTAATATCTCGATTGACAGACTGCATAAGTGCCCGACGAAGAAGGCGGCGGAGAATATATCCTCGGTCGGTATTTGAAGGACGCACTCCGTCAGTAATCATGAAAACACTCGTTCGAAAATGATCAGCGACTATTCTCTGCCCTTTCTTCGAAGAAGAAATTGTTTTTGTAATCTCAATAAGCGAAGTGAAGAGATCGGTTTCAAAAATGCTTTTCTTCCCTTGTACGACTGCCGTGATGCGCTCAAGGCCGGAACCGGTGTCCACATTTTTCTGTGAGAGTTTCCCTACCACCCTTCCATCCTTCTTTTCGTACTCCATAAAAACATCGTTCCAAATTTCAACTATTTCTTGCTTCTCATCCGCTTGCAAAAATTCTTCATGCGTCAAATCCCCCAATCCTTTTTCGGTTAAATCGTAAAACATTTCGGTATCCGGCCCGCATGGGCCATTACCTCCTGGACTCCACCAATTATTTTTTGCTGGAAGAAAATAAATTCGATTTTCTGGAATATATTTCTTCCAAATATTTACGGCTTCTTCATCTCGTGGAGCATTTTCATCTCCTTCAAACACCGTCACATAGAGACGTTTTGGATCAAGGCCTAGTCCTTCTTCTTTTGACGTTAAAAACTCATAGCTCCACCGTATTGCTTCTTCTTTGAAATAATCCCCTAAAGACCAGTTTCCAAGCATCTCAAAAAAGGTGGCGTGCGTGTTGTCTCCTATTTCGTCAATATCAATGGTACGAACGCATTTCTGGGCATTTACGAGTCTCTTTGAGCCTGAAGGGTGTGGGGCACCCAGAAGATAGGGTGCGAGGGGTTGCATTCCGGCCGTATTAAAGAGAACGGAAGGATCATTCTCCGGCACAAGAGAAGCCGAAGGAAGGATGGTGTGTCCCCGTTTGGCAAAGAAATCGAGAAAGCGTTTTCGAATCTCAACAGATGAAAGCATTGAAGTGTAAATATAGTGCTCCATAGTGACAAAATCAGCAAGTCAGACATCGTATTGAAATTTTTAGAAATTGTTCCGTGAGAAGAACTATCTTTTATAAATCCCCTCTATCACCCCCCCCATACACAAATAATACGCGATCGCGTATTAT
>JBBTWL010000043.1:2053-10430 GCA_038062775.1 Patescibacteria group bacterium
TTTGTTTTTGGGGGGGGCTCACCAAAAAAGTAGGCTTAGACAAATACAATGAGAAGGGCTCCGAGAACGATAAGGAGGCCTCCCAAAATCGTCTTCCATTTGAACGCTTCTCCAAGAAAAAGGAGAGAAAAGATGATGACAAAAGCGACGCTTAGCCTATCAAGAGCGGCTACGGCCGAGGCCGGCCCCATACGAAGAGCGGAGAAATAAAAAAGCCATGAAAGCGCCCCGGCAACTCCCGCAAGAGCAATAAGGAGCCACTCTTTCCCATTTAGAGTATCGACAGAAACTCCCGTAAATTTTCCCAAAGAGGCGGCCGTTACTATCATGAAGCTCGCCATAATGACAGAACGAATAGCGGTGGCGAGCGTTGGGTCGACTTTTTGAAGGCCCATTTTCCCAAAAATAGCGACCAGAGAAGCAAAAACAGCGGAGAGAAGTCCAAAGAGAATCCAAAGAGGTATGTGAGTGGTCATATATATGATTTGAGAGCTTCAAAGTCTTTTTTGAGCGTTTCTTTTTCATGGATATTGTATATGGCAACGGCTGGGTGGTACAGAGGGATGCAGGTCATCTCTTTCCCCTGAAAGGCTCCTTTGAAAATTTCCCCATGCATTTGAGATATGGGTTTTACGTCTGCCGAAAGTCCGATGAGATTCATAACATACACACTTGAGAAACGTCCGAGTCCTACCAAAATCTTTGGTTGGATAAGAGCAATCTGCCGTTCAAGAAAGGGGCCATAGAGTGAAATTTCTTCCGGAAGCGGATCCCTGTTTTCCGGAGGACGATCTTTTACAATATTCGTCACATACACTTTTTTTCGATCGATGCTTATAAAAGTAAGAAGTTCATCGAAAATTCTCCCCGATGCGCCACAAAATGGTCTGCCTGTTTTGGCTTCATTTTTCCCCGGAGCTTCCCCGACAAACATGATGGAAGCATCATGATCTCCCTCTCCAATAACCGGAAGATTTCCATTTTGTATTCGATAGTCATAAAGAGAAGACTCTTTGAGTCCGATGATTTCATCGCGTATCTCTTTCATCTTTTCAAATTTTTCTTCGGTTGAAAGATTCATTGAGAGTTCTGTGATAATACTCGTATCGCAAAAGGGGAAAAATACTCCTCAAGACTTTCTTTGTCTACCTGATAAAGCGGGTCTGGAGAGGCAATATCGCGAATTACTTGCTCAAGGAGTGCCATTTCATTTTTTCTTGTTGCCATGTCAGGGAGAGAAATAATTTCATCAAGAATTTTTTTGGCTCGTGTTTGTAGTTGGGCGACTTGCCCCCCCTTTTTTTCATGTGAAGCTAAAAAAATTCCAGTCACTTCGCTTCCAAGGTTTGCCATGAGAAAGCTTGAAGTTCGAGGCGTCATTCTATTTTTGAATTAACAAGAGTTTGAATCCGATCTCTGATTTTTTTGTCGCTAATTATCATGCTTCTATTTCCATGAACAGGCTTGATGTTGATAAGAGCACGATATTCAATCCATTCCTCTTTTGGTTGATCGAGGTAAATGTTAAATCCCCAGATATCATCCGATTTTGAGCCTGTTTTTTCTGTAAGAAAGGCGCTTGCGTCTATATGGTATTCACCACCAAAAACAACAATACCTTTCTCTATATCAACCGCGCCCTTAATCATCGTAATGTAAAATTCTTGCGCTATTTCCTTTAGTTCTGAAATAGTTATTTTCTCTTCCGCTATAAGTTTTATATTCATGGATGCTAGAGAGACGGTTTACATATTTACAAAGCTCCCTCTATTTTCAAAAGCTTTCTCTTCGATTCCGCTCCTCCACGATTGTATCCCCCCATTCCCCCGTCAGAACGGATAACTCGGTGACAGGGAATTTTTCGGTCAAAGTTTTTCTTCATAATATTTCCAACGGCACGGGAAGCTCCGGAGGAACTGGCTCGTCTCGCCACTTCTTTGTAGGTCATAGTTTTTCCTTTTGGAATTTTCAAAACTACGTCCCGGACGCGTTCAGAAAAGCTTGGAAGTTTCCTTGTTTTCATGATCTTTTTTCTGACTTTTCTTATGATGAATCTTTTGTAATTTTTTCCCCGCCGCTTCTCGATACTCGCAATATTCGCAATCGGGTGAACGTTCGGGAAATTCATCGCTCTCAAGAGAGCTCTTAATTTTCGAAAGGGTCGGCTCTATCCACTGTGGGTCTCCTTCCGTCGGAACAAGAGTAATCTCAAACTCAAGCTTCCCACCAAAAACTTCTTTGTCGGATTGGGCATTCGCATAGACAAAATAGCCAGTATTGGAAACCGTATGCCCCAAAGAACGAAGAAGCCACTGATAGACGCCAATTTGCCGGCGGTACTGATGTTCCCACGACGAATCAGCGAGAGTTTCAATAGTGCCGTCTTTCGAGGTGGCTTTGTAATCCACCACAATAAGCTCTCCGTTTGGTTTTACCCACACGTCATCAATGGCTCCTGAAACTTTAAACCCCGTGGGTTCATGGAAAACTTCAAGCCCTTTAAAATTTTCTCTCCACATATCAATGTCTTGATGCTCGTACGGAACTGCGTCTATTCCATAACGCTCAAGGAGCGGGTGCCTTGTTTGGTTTGTTCGATGAATATCGAACTCTTTTTTGAGGAGTGCATCGACGGCAACATTGAGGGTGAAAGCAGGACCTCGAGGACGCCCGGTCCCTAATTTGTTGTCCAAATAAAAACAGCGAGGGCATTCAATAAAGAGGTCAATTTTTGAACGAGAAAGCCTCCATTTTGATCCGCCATAGTTCCAATCAGCCTTTCGGTCTGGGTTGTATCGTTTTGCAAAAATTGCCATGGTAGAGACACTATACTCACAAAATCTAAGAAGAACAGCTCTTAAAATAGAGACAAAATAGAGATGTGGGTGGAGAGCAAAATATGGACATTCCATGTCCATATTTTGCTCTCTTACTCGCCTATTTTCTCAAAACGTTCTTCCACTTTCCACAAGAAACTTAAAATAAAGAGGGTGAAAAGGGTGGTTAAAATAGCTAAGGCGTAGAAACCATACCCAACGGCAAAACCGATAGCGACCGCAATCCAAAGACCAGCGGCAGTCGTCATTCCAACAAGATGCTCGTGTCGGAAAACGATGAGTCCTCCGCAGAGAAACCCAACACCCATGACAATCCCCGCCGCCATGCGAAGAGGGTCAAAATTCAAACTCACATATCGAAGGGCGATAGCGTCAGAAATTATAATAAGGACGCATGAACCAAGAGACATGAGGGCATAGGTACGCATTCCCGCCATTTTCCCAGCAAAGGTACGCTCGAGTCCTAGGGCGAGCCCAAGAAGCATTGCGAGAAGAAGCTTCAAAAATATTGGTCCGTATTCAAGAACAAGATTTGAAGTACTGAAATCCATAGAAATAGTATACTCCCCCTCTTTCCTAAATTCCACAAAGTTTCTTTCCTTCATCCAGCGCCCGTATCAACTTTCCTCCGGTAATCCCTGCCGTTGAAAGCGCCCTCTGATTTTCATCAATAGATTTACAGAGCACGATCCCTTTTTGCATGAGAGCAATTTTATCTCCTTGAGTGAGTGAAGTGAGGCAGGTTATTGGATGAAGACGAGTTTCCTCAATTAAATCCTGAAGATTCCCATATCGCGGATAGGTCCACCCGATGGTTTTAAGTCCCGCACATTGCGCATACTGAATCGCCGCACGAGTAAAACTCGTATTCGTAATGAGCCATCCTTCATCAATGGGCCTCTCGCCGTGCCTTATTCGGTGTTTGCGCAAATCTTCAACTCGGGAGTGAACATACAAAGCCACCTTCAAATCACTTTTGAGTCCTAAGTCATTATGAAATTTAATTTCCCCCACCGCAAAAGATTTATCGCTTGAAGCGACAATATCGACTTCGTGCTCGGCACAAGAGCCTTGCATAATTTTTCCTCGTTCAACCGAGAGCCCCTTCGCTCGAAATATCTCGGCTACGAAATCTTCAAAAGGAAAGCCGGAAGGTCCGAGGTCAAGAATGGCGCGTTTCATGGAGTAGCGCGCGGCTACCGGACGCTCAAGTTTTTTGAGTGCTGAAAAGGCTTTCCGATAGATTTGATCAGTACTCATTCCAGGCCGAAGGTTTCCTTGGACATTTCTCGATACTTCCTGAACCGTTTTTTTGCTCCCTTGGGCTTTCTCAAGAGAGCTGATGAGCTTTTGGATATCAAATTGTTCGGTCTCTCCGTCCGCTTTTGTAATGAATATCTTCTTTGCCATTTGGAGAGTATACCCTCTCTGGCGACAGCTTTCTACTCCATCTTTTCCTCAATGATTCCCCCGAAAACAACTTTTTCGCCATCATAAGCCACTAGAGACTGGCCAGAGGCCGCGAGAATAGACCCCTCAAGTTCTATACGGGCAGTATGTTTTTCTGAATCAAAAGAAGCAACTTTTCCAAAAACTTTTTTTCCTCGATAGCGGGGAAGAAAAAGAAAGATTTCTCCCTTTTCAATATCACGAAAATTATTTACTTCGGAAAGAAAGATTTCTCTCTGTAAAAAATTCACTTGAGTAGTCGTTGTTGAAACCGTAAGAGTATTATCTTTTTTGTTTTTTGAGACTACATAGAAGGGTAAAGAGTCGTTTTCCTTTTCAAAAACAGTAAATCCATGTCTCTCACCCAAGGTATAAAAAGAAACTCCTTTATGCTCTCCTATTTCTTTCCCTTTCGTATCAAGCACTTTCCCTATCTCAAGTGGAATAAATTTCTCCAAAAATTCTTTCAGGTCTACTTTCCCTAAGAAACAGAGCCCTTGACTCTCTCTTTTTGAAGCCGTGTGGAGACCAAATTTTTCGGCAATCTTTCGAACTTCCGGCTTCGAAAGATTTCCTATGGGAAAAAGAATTCGATGAATTTTCTCCTTCTCTACCTGCCAAAGAAAATAACTCTGGTCTTTTTCTGCATCCTTTGCGATTGAAAGAAATACTTCTGCATCCTTTTCTTCTGTCCTCGCATAATGTCCAGTAGCAACATATTCAAATCCATTTTGATCCGCATATTCAAAAAGTGGCCCGAATTTTATGACTCGATTACAAAGAGTGTCGGGGTTTGGAGTTCTCCCCTCCCGATATTCCCGAATAATATATTTTTGAACCTCTTTTTCGTATTTGTTGGTGAGGTCGATAGTTTCAAAAGGAATTTTCAGTTTCGCGGCAACCCGCAGAGCCGAGAGTCGGTCATCTTCACTCGTACAAGGCAAAAAATCGGGGCCCGATATCTTGATAAATACCCCGGTAATTTCATACCCCTCATTTTGCAAAAGAAGAGCCGCAACGGAGCTGTCTACTCCGCCAGAGAGGGCGATAAGAGCTTTGGGAGCTTTTTTCCTTTCTTTTTGAGAATGGATCACCAAAAGAGAATGGCATTCTCACAAGAAGAGTCAAGACCCTTTCTTGATTTTGTCTGCTTTTTGTCCAACATTCATCCAATATCAAGTGTTAAATAAAATGTAAGAATGCAGTATGAAGTAGAACCCACATACACAAATAATACGCGGTCGCGTATTATTTGTGTATGTGGGTGAATGGAGAAACTTACAGATACCTCTGCTTATTCAAGATATGTTCACTAAACGTCTTGGCATAGTGGATTTTTCCTTTTTTATCGGAGAGGTAGAAGAAATAAGGAGATTTTTCGGGCGAAATCGCCGCTTCAATAGCCCTCAGCCCGGGGTTACTAATCGGAGTTGGGGGAAGCCCCTTGAAACGATAGGTGTTATAGAGCGAGGTGGTAGCCAAATCTCCTTGGGTGAGCTCGAGACTTCCTTTTCCAGTAACATACCCCAAAGAAGCATCCACTTGAAGTGGCATGCCCAAAGAGAGACGTTTCCAGAGAATGCCGGAAATTTTTTTCCAATCAGACTCGGATTTCCCTTCTTCTTCGAGAATTGAAGCCATAATAATAATTTCTGATTTTGTCCGCCTTGTTCCTAAAATACTTTTTTCAAAAGAAGCAGTTTTTTGGTTAAAATTTTCTGAAAGCATTTTGATTACCTCTGAAGCATCCGAAGTTTCAAGAAAGAAATAGGTGTCAGGAAAAAGGTACCCCTCTTTTCCTTCTGCAAGCTGTATAAATTCACCCTTTTTACAACCAAATAATTCCCGAGAACAGATTTCCGCCATTTCACGAGTAGTAATTCCTTCAGGAAAAAGCACCTTCCTTCGCAGAACTCCATAGTCGCCTTTTGAGAGCCGAGTAGCGGTTGAAAAAACGGTTTCTCTTTTTCCAAAATGGTAGGTTCCGTATTGGATAGTTCCAGAAAGGAAAAGTTTGGAATAGAGAGTAAAAAGGGCTGAAGAAGTGATACCCCTCTCTTTCTCAAGAATACTTCCCGCTTCTTTCAAGCTTGTTCCTTCAGGAATGGAAACATACTGGGCATTGCCACGAGGAGAGTAGGGAAACAGGAGAAGGAGAAAGTAAAAAAGAAAGAGAGCGAAAATAATCTGAACACTTTTCTTTCGAGCAATACTTTGAAGTGTGCCGAAGAAATCTGTTTTCGGAGAGTCGTTCATAAAAAAGAAGGATATCTAGAGAGGAAGATTGGGGGGAGCCTCTGCCTTTCGGGACGGAAGTCGAGAGAGAAGTGGAGTTTGAGAAACCTGTCCTGGGAAGTGATAGAGCGTTGCGAGCTCTTCCGCGTTGAGAATATACGTCTTTCGTTTATAGGGGCTAAAAAAGAAAGAGCGTCTTCGATACGCCTGAAGCATTTTTCTCTTCAAAATATTCGCGCGGAAGCCTCTAAAATCTTCCCACGGAAAATCATATTTCGAAGTTACATTTTGAGATTTAAAGCCGTTCAGAGTTCCGGAATTAAACGCTTTGAAAAGACCGCGTTGCATCGTAATACGAAATCTTTTAAAAACTTCTTTCGGAGCAATATAAATAGAGCGAATCCCGCATTCATAGGGCAATTTCTCCATGCTTCGATGGAGCGAGGCCAGAATGTCCGACTCTCCCTTTGTGGGAAATCGAAATCGCGCCTCTTTGATTTCTTTTCCGTGTTCATCAATCTCCCCCCGATATTGTTTGGATAATTTATCAATAAGTTTTTCGGTGTCTTTCTTCCAATTCTTTGGGTCATAAGCTTTCCCGTGATGAGAGCGAAAAATAAACTGCAACCAAAATTGTTCTCCCTTCCCAAGACTTCCCATAAACTCAAGAACAGTAGTCAGGGGGTCGTATTTAAATTCTTCTTTTGGGTCTTTATCAAGTCCGTAGTCAACATAAGTTTTGATGGGGTAGGAATCGAGCTGGGTAAGGGCAAACTCCTGGCCTTCAAGCTGAATAACCGTAGAATCAAACTTGGGATAAACATCCGTGTAGTCAGAAACCTCGACCATTTCAATGCCCGGATACTGACTGTAAAATTGCGACTCAACTAAATCTTTATTTCCCCTTCCGGTCCAGACATAAAAATGAATATGCCCTTCGATGGAAGCTATTTCCAAAGAAAACCATGCCCGAGATTTCCCTAATATATATCGATCATACCAGGTTCCCTCACCTCCCATAATGTGAAGTCCTGAAAGGACAAGTTCCATTGCCAGAGGCGAGCGTAAAATTTCTTGAGGAAGACGAATCTCAAGGAGAACCAAATCAAACTTATTATAAATTTCTTCTCTTTTGTATTCAAGCCATTTCTGCCAGAGAAGAACAGCAAGGCCAAAAGGGATCCAGAGTGGGCTGGTCAAAAAAAGAATTTGAACGGTATTTTTAAATTCCGGCGAAGCGAGAAAATTCTCGTAATAAGCAAAGAAGTCTTGGAAAAATTCCATAGGTTCTTATTGTAACAAAATCCCCTCCAGAGTGGAGGGGATTTTGTTTTTACGCCACGTGATACTTTCCGTCCTTGGCCCGTCGGAAGTAACTGTTATTTTGAAGATTCACCAAAACCGTGTTCTGTTTAACGTATCGCTCTTTCAGTACCTTGCTTAAAATTTCTTCTTTGGTAAGAGGACCTTCTTTTTTAATAAGCTCCCGAATAACATCGCGGACAATCCCCGGAGAGTACCCCCATTCTTTCAGGGCGTAGAGCCCACGGCCAATGAGAACAAACCGTGCATCTTTAATGAGTTCGTTGTGGCATGTTGCGACGTGGGCTTCCCGATCAAAGAGTTCTTGAATAGTACGAGCTACTTCGGTAAAGTGCATCGGAGACCCATGCCGACGAATAGCGAGATAGGCAAAATCCCTCATTCCTTTGACCTTAATATTTGGAGAAGTGAAAACTCCCCACTCACCCAAAGGGTTCCTCCCAAGACGTTTTGAAAGAGAGAGCCAGCGTTTCGCGATCTCATGACTTTTGTACTCCTCTGAAATATCCTTTATCGAGTCGAGAAAACTCGTA
>JBBTWL010000044.1:0-6161 GCA_038062775.1 Patescibacteria group bacterium
CGTAATTTGCAGGGTAGATAGTGTTAGTCCCTTTTCCTGCGACATTCCCTGAGTTTCCGGCTGCCGCAACTATGACGAGTCCTTCGCTCGCGGCAGCGGCAAATGTTTGTTCGGATGCCAGAGAGTACGCCTGGCTACTGCCAAGACTTAAGTTCACCACATCCATCCTAACTCCCCGTGTCGTAGTTCCGAGCGTGGTTCCAAAGGAAAGCAGTGTGACTTCACGCCCGAGCGACCACTCTATCGCCGAAACAATATCGCTTTCGTATCCGACACCATCCCCATTTAATACGCGAAGCGAGTACAGGTCGCATTCTGGCGCAACGCCCACCACACCGAGTTTCGGGCTTGTTGTGCCAGTATCATTGTCTGCGGCACACGCTGTTCCTGCTACATGGGTGCCGTGACCATACACATCCATCGGATCAAGGTCGTAGTAGTAAAAATCATATCCGCCTTTGTAGTTAGGAGCCAAATCGGGATGAGTGTAATTTATGCCGGAATCAATGATGCCGATTTTCACGTCCTGACCCTTGTAGCCACTTTCGTGAGCAACACCACTCTCAATCCTCTCGACACCCCACGCGTTTGAATACTCCGTATCGTATGTGATGGCAGTTGCCTCAACCTTGTGATCTTCTTCAATCGCAGTGATGTTTGGATTATGCAAGAGACCTGGAATGGCGCTCTCCGGTATTTCAGCTGCAACAGCAGGAATGATGGAGTATGAGTTGGTCACGGTACCGCCAAACGCCCGAATCAGCCCCCACTCACTTTTGCCGGGGGTGTCCGTAAAGTGAACGAAGACTTTTACCGTCTTGTCGTTTTGCGGCGTAACGGCCGCGAATGCCGTAGATGCGCCGACTGGAAGCGCGACGAGTAACGCCAGTGCCAAGATTGCTAAGTTTTTCATACCTCTATGATACTCCTAACTAATAATCTTTCAATCTTGTATTTTTACCTGTAGTCTTCAACAGTTATTGTGAAGTTGCCCATAGAGTTTGCAGAAATGTAGTACTCACCGCTTCCATAAAAGATAGTTTCGTCATGCATTGACCCCGTAGCGTTCATTATCAATCCACCACCAAACACGCTACCGACTTTCTCAAGAGACGCTGAACACAAATCACCCGAACAATTATATTTTATTTTGAACCTGTCGCCACGAATCATGAATGGTTCGGAGTTCTTAGCCCCATTACCACGTCTCAACGATCTTAAGGGAAGAACACATATCAGGTTCCAAGAGATAGGTTCTAACATCATTTATTAGTCTCCACAGAACATAGAACGATATAGAAGAATGAAAAACACTCAGAAATTTCTGAGTGTTTTTCATTTCGGTAGGTAACAGCCAGTGCGTTACTCAAAAACTCAAAGTTGCTCCACCGGCTTTAATGCTATTTAACATCACACTTGCTCCTGCAATAGTAACTCCTTCAGTCAGATCATTCTGCTCGTACCCACGCGTTTTTGCACACGGCGGACAGGCGTAAATAGCGCCACCGCGCGTCATAAAATCTTTAATCTGTGCCGCTAGCGGCTCCAATGGCTTGACCTCTGTTAACTCTGTCGATCCCTTGCGAACAAGATCAACACCGGCACTAGTCAAAAATATGGAAACCTTGAGCCCTGATGTAAGGCCGCCATTTGCGATAGTGAATGCAACTGAAGAAAGCTCGTGGTCAATTCCGTGAGTAATGAGAATCCATAGTTCTCGAGGCTGTTCGTTCATAATACAATAATCGGATTAACCATTAACAATGGTTAAATTATAGCAGGTCTTATTACGATGCAATAATATGCTTCAAGTTAAAGGGGTAAGTTCTAACTTCTTCCACGTATCTCATCTAGACAACTCCCAAATCAAATGTTTTTACACATTCCTGAAAACCTTTTATATACGCCATATCATCGAGTTCATTCAAAGAGGTTCTAACGTCATTTATTAGTTTCCACACGTATAAAAATGAGCCTGCCACAAGCGGGCCATTTTTATTTGTGGAGATGAGCGAAATGCCTGCGCATTTAAGTCAGACCTATGGGAAGACCGTGATGGCCTGCATGGAAAATGCTCCAGCGTCTTGGCCAGAAAGGGTTATGGCATTCCCACTTGCTTGCCCACGAACATTGGTCCATTCAAATGAAGGCTTCGTTAAAACTTGGAGTATGGTGCTGGTTGAAACTCCAGAAGCAACCCTTCCTTTTATATAGTACGTATGCCTCCCAGTCGGAAATATTACTGTGTTGTTAAAGGTAACAATGTTCCCCGTTCTATTTCCCACCCCAACGGCATCTACCGGACCGGCAATAATTTCATTGTTCTCGTTATAGAGAGAAATGCCGGTAAGAGGAGAAGCGGTAGTGCCTGACCATGGAGTGTGCAACACTACTGCGAAGGGCATTCGTCCGACTGAAATTCCTTCGCCTCGTATATCGGTAACGAAGGCTCCAAAAATTTGATTTGGAACATTGGTAGAAATATTTTGATTCGGAACCAATAGTGACATTCCTATCTGTGCTCGGAATGAAGGATTGGCGCTTTGTACAAACTCAAATGAGGTGTCGCTTCTGTCCATCACTGCTCCACTGTCATCTGTTTTCCGACCAAGAATTTGAACCTTAAAGTTCTTCCCCGCGCCGAGAGCCGCCTCATCTTTCGCTGAAGGTATCCAGGTGAAACTTTTTGCCTGACCATCAGTAGTGTCGGCGGAAGAAAAATCTGTGCTGGTAATATTTTTTACCCACACGTCCTTATAGAGAAGTGAGATGGCTACCGCTTTTACTTTTTTTTGAATCCACTGAATCGTATAGGGCTCATCCATACCAATACCCCTCTCCCCATTCGGAGTAAGAAGAATTATTGAAGATGCTGTTGCTGGATTTGGATTAAGAATAACCACATCATTCAATCGAGCACCACTCGTCCTCCTTATACAATCAAGGGAAAGATACCCCGAGCCATCATCGGATAATACCGGAAAGAAAGTCATGCTTCCTTGCACCGGAACACTGAGGATTCTCGATGTTGACAGTAAGGCTGGTACCGGGGAGAGCGTACAAATGAGAGCATCCCTTGTACCCCATGATACTGTTATTTTTTCATTCTTACTCGCAACAACAGGCCCATCACTTCCATTTACTTTGAGATTGATGTTTGGATTTACCGGCACCACGGAGGAAGCCCCAATAAAACCAAACGGTGTATCACTCCTGTCTTCAAGAGAGCCGGTGCCGTCTGCTTTTTCCCCGAGAACATATATTTTAAAGACGTCCCCAAAGGCAACGAGACTACGTTCTTGGGCAGAAGGAGTCCAGTCGTACGTCTGAATACCGGAAGCCGTTACTGAAAGATCTTTAGTAAGCCACTTCATCCACTGGTCGTTTATATGCAAGGCAATGGAAACAGAAGTTATTTGAGAAGCCTGATATTGGATTTGGTATTTCTGACCGAGGGTAATTTTCCTTCTCTCGTTTGGAGAGATGACCGTAAGTCTTGTTGATGTTGTTGTGTCATTCGTAACGATAGTTGATGTTGAACTCGTCATCTGAATAGAAGGAGGGGGAGGCGTTACGGTTGTTTGAGTAACGGTAGTGTTGGCAGAAGGAGTATTGGTAGTTGTGGTAGTCGTTGTTGTTATTGGAGTAGCAAGAATTTTTTCCGTTCCTTTGTTAACTGTGGTCGAAAGAATGGTCGCCACAGGAAGCGAGTTTGCTTTCGGAATAATATTAAAACTTACCGTTACCGAGTTTGAAAGATTCCCCGTAGCATCTTTTGCCTGCACCGTAAGAGAATATTTAACGTTTATAAAGATTGAAAGCGAGAATGGGTTCAAAACATAGGAGGGAGAAGTAACGGTTGCGGTTTTTTTCTGTGTGCTGATAACTTTTCCTGTGTAGTTAATAGTATCAATCACTTGAGTGATGAGATACCCCGTTACTCCAACAGTGTCGGTTGATGGAGTCCAGATGAGACTTCCCGCACTTACTGAAGTAACTTTTACCGACAAGTTGGAAGGCGCCGATGGGGCTAAAGTATCGGGAGTTGAAGCCACGGCAAGCGAAGCAGAAGAAGGAGAGAGAGGTGAAACAAGCGAAAGAAAGAAATTGGCATATGAATTCCCAAGAAAATCCAAAGAAGCATAGCTCTCTTCGGCAAAGTTTTGACTAAACTTCGAAACCTCTGAAGTGAGATTGGTAAGCCAAGATCCCCCCGTGAAAAGAGTGAGGGCAAGAACGAGAGCCACGGCTTGCTCTGGAAGAGAGCTTTCTTTGAGGTTGAAGTTTTTGTTGGACATGATTTTTTTATTTATTACCACATTGATTACTCTTTGCCTTGTTTATGCTTATACCCCCACCCCCCAATGCATGACATCGGATGTCATGCATTGGGGGGTGTTACTTATTTTTTGGGCGAGCCGAAACTGAGAACTCGTAAACAAAAAGAAAACGAGTCGCAGGTGCGACTCGCCAAAAGTAACGACAGTATATTTCTCCCTCTCCCTTTCCGCAAGGGAGTGTTATCCACAGGAGCAAAGAAAGGCGAAGGAGGAGGTGAGAGGAGCGACCCACGAAAATATGGACATCCGATGTCCATATTTTCGTGGGACCTTATTTCTCTCTTTGGATTTCTCTTGAAAACTACCGAGTAATGGTAATTCCGCAGTTAAGAATTGAGTTCAGCCGACTGAGCGTCGTAGGCCCTACAATACCATAGGCTGGAGAAGCGTTTGAAGAGAGAATCCCATTTTGGACTTGAAATTTCCCAACCGCGCTTGCCGTCTTTTTCCCATACCACCCTTCCCCTCCCGAGGTTGAACCATTCTGAAGGTATCCTCCGGAAATAAAACATTGTTGAAGTTTCAATACTTCTTCTGCGTAGACTCCTCGATAGAGAAGGAAACGAGAATCTTTTGTCGTTGGCCACACTTCAGGCCCAGAAAGTCCGAATCCCGCTACACCAATCCCAGATGGAGCAGGAGCAGAAACTGGTGTCTTCGAAACTCCTGCCGGAGTGGCATCCACTCCCCCTTTCGACACCGAATAAATTCCGGCTCCCAAGATACTGTTTAGACGATTGAGCGTCGTCGGTCCGACAATGCCAAGCACCGATGAGCTCGTATTGGAAATAATTTTATTTTGGAGTTGAAAATTGGCAACCGCATTTTTTGTTTTATTTCCATACCATCCTTCAGCTCCGGAGATGCCCGCCTGCGTAAGATATCCTCCCCTAATGAGACTCCGCTGAAGTTCATACACTTCATTGGCATGAACCCCCGGGTAGAAAACAAATTTCCCGGGAGCCGTCGGCCACACCTCTTGCAATTCGGAAATAAGAACCGGAAGTGAAGGTCTTGAAGAAGTATTACCACTTATTCCAACAGGAACCGGTGTTGCAATAGACTGATTTGAAGAAGCTCCTTGAGTTCCGGTTTCAGTCGAAGGAACCACTCTCTCCCGCGTGGTAACGGTAAATGGGGTGGAGCACGTTCGAAGTCCCCTTGAAGATTCGGAGCAAACCGCATATTCGTACGAGTTGGAATTAGCAAGAACTGAGTCAGTGAAACTTAAAATTGTAGTGCCTTGCAAGTCAACTCCGTCTCTTCGAATTATGTACCGAGCAATATCTCCTCCAACTGCGTTCCATGAAAAAGAAATTGAAGAATCGGTGATGCCCGTGATAGAAACGGAAGTTACTCTTTCGGGATACTGTGCAAGGTCGGGAGGAGTAACAACCGTTGGAGTTGTGATTACCGGTGCAACGGGAGGGGTGAGGGTACTCACATTCACCGCCGTTGATTTGGCTGAAAGGTTGTTTGCCACATCATAGGCCGAAATGGCAAAGGAGTACGAGGTACTTGGAGAAAGTCCGGTAGCAGAGTACGTCGTCGCGATTACACCCGTCGCAATCTCAACATTGTTTCGATACATCTTGTATCCGGTGACTCCAACGGCATCCGTCGAAGCACCCCATGAGAGGGTTGCAGAGGTAGTGGTAATTCCAGAAACTGTTGGAGTGCCGGGAACAGTTGGGGCGGTTGAGTCGAGAGTCACCACCGGCGCCAACGTTGTCACACTCCCCGTTCCTGAAAGAGTCGAGATATTCCCTGCTCCATCGTAGGAAGAGACAGTGTAGGAATACGTTGTCCCCGCGGTGAGGC
>JBBTWL010000045.1:0-1489 GCA_038062775.1 Patescibacteria group bacterium
TACCGACCGAATTTCTCCTGATGATATTGAATTTCACATGGTGACGAATCGCTTTGATGGAACGCTTCCGAGAGTGGAAATGGTGGGGAATGTCCTTGTTCATCGTATCGGTCTCGTTTCAAAGAATCCTTCAATGGGAGACCTTCGGAAATTTCCTCTTCAGTTTAATAAATATCTTTATCAGTTTACCGCTTTTTGGAAAGCTCATCGTCTTCATGCCAAGTATCACTACGATGGAATCTGGGCAATGATGGCTCACTCTACCGGAACCCCCGCAGGGATGTTTAAAACTTTTTATCCAAAGGTGAAGTATCTCCTCACGCTTCAAGAGGGAGATCCGCCCGAATATATCGAGCAGATTGCACGACCAGTATGGTCACTCTTTAAACGCGGGTTCACGAAGGCGGATGAACTCCAAGGAATATCGAATTTTTTGATTGCCTGGGGAAAGCGTATGGGCTTTTGGGGTGAAGGAATTTTGATTCCAAACGGTACCGATGTGGCACGTTTTTCAAAATCAATTTCTCACCTGGAGCGCACAGTGCTTCGGCAAAAGTGGGAGGTGGGGGAAAACGAAACCGTGTTGGTCAGTACTTCTCGCCTGGTGCACAAAAACGCCATGGATGATGTTATTCGAGCGCTTGTCCATCTTCCGAAAAATATTCAATTTATAAATTTTGGTTTTGGTCCGGATAAGGCAAAGCTTGAACGAATGGCGCAGGAGGTCGGAGTGTTAGAGAGAGTGCAACTTCTTGATCATCCGGGGCTCGACATTCTCCCCAAGTATCTCCACGCATGCGACATATTCATACGCCCATCGCGTTCGGAGGGAATGGGTATTTCCTTCGTTGAAGCCATGGCTGCGGAACTGCCGGTTATTGCGACCCAAGAGGGAGGAATTGCCGACTTTCTTTTTGATGAAAAACGAAACCCCGATAAGGAGATGACGGGATGGGCCGTTGATACAGATAGTCCAAAACAAATTGCAAAAGCAGTAAAAGAGATTCTTTCAAATTCTGAGAAAACAAAAAAAGTTATTGAGATGGCGAAGAAACTTGCCATTGAAAAATATGACTGGGATATTATTACCAAAGATATGAAAGAAAAAGTTTTCGACAAACTTCTCAAAGGGGAGGGAACCCGATAGAATGGCGAGACGATGAAAATGCTTATTGCGACGGGGTTATTTTCTCCGGATATCGGAGGGCCCGCCACCTACTCAAAAATCCTTCTTGAGAAGCTTCCACGAGAGGGGATAGAAACGACGATTCTTCCTTTCGGTGCTGTTCGGCACCTTCCACGGCTTTTGCGTCATCTCGTTTATTTTTTTCGTGTTCTTCTGGCTGGGAGGAGTGTTGATGTTATTTACGCCCAAGACCCTGTTTCAGTTGGGTTCCCGGTTTTTCTTGCCTCGAAAGTTTTGAAGAAACCATTTCTTCTCAAAATTGTCGGAGACTATGCGTGGGAGCAGGGAGTCCAGAGGTTTTGG
>JBBTWL010000046.1:0-1640 GCA_038062775.1 Patescibacteria group bacterium
ATGGTGCACTGCATATTTCTTCGTTGCGAACGTGAATCTGAACTCCGATGGGAGGCTCAAGGTGAACGTGAACCAGTTTCTGAATGACAACGTTTGGAATGCTGAGAATCGTCATCGCTTCGTGATCCCGAAACTTACTATTTTCTCTCACTCGTCTGGGTGAGAGTTTTTGTTTGCAACCCTTTCTTCCATCCGCCAAGTTGTCGGCCAATTTCTTCAAGCCTTTGAAGGAGATCAGCATACTTCTCGTGTGAGATTAGTTTCTGCTCCCAACAAAGTTGGGTGAAAAACTTCACGACGTCAAGTCGCGTGATTGCTTTATTAAGAAAAGGAATCTTCTGTTCCAGTGAGAGATATGAAAGACAGAAGGTGAGTTCAAGGCACTCAAGAAACGATTGCTCGATTTTGTTTCCGATTCCAAACCGCTCAACCTTCGGAAAATCACGATAGAGCGTGAGCCAAACACGATAGGTCTCTTTCATTGCGAGAATTACTGGTGGTAATTCTCGGGGGGGGGTTACGATTGGAAGTATGCATATATCGTACAACGATATCACATCAATACAGAATCTCTGTGAAGCATGGAGTGAGTTTGTGCGAGGGAAGAAGCATAAGAAAGATGTGGCAGAATTCTCGCTTAATCTCTCACTGAACATCTATACTTTGCATATGGAACTGAAACAGAAAACGTATTGTCATGGTGGATACCATGCATTCAATATAGCCGATCCAAAACCACGCAACATACATAAAGCCACGGTTCGTGACCGACTTTTGCATCATGCAATTCATCGCGTACTGTATCCATGCTTTGATACGAAATTCGTCCATGACTCATACTCTTGTCGCAATAGCAAAGGAACACATCGTGCAATAAAGAGATTCGAGTATTTTGCGCGCAAAGTATCGCATAACTACACCAAACAATCCTGGATACTGAAGTGCGACATACGCAAGTTCTTTGCGAATGTTGATCATGCAATTTTACTTGCGATACTGAAGAAACATATTGTGGACGACGATATACTCCTGCTTCTGCGGGAAGTCATCACAAGTTTCGGCTCAGGAACCAAAGGGAAGGGACTGCCTCTCGGCAACCTTACTTCACAACTCCTCGTGAACATATACATGAATGAGTTTGACCAATGTGCGAAGCATACACTGAGAGAAAAGTTCTACATTCGCTACGCCGATGATTTTATTTTTCTTTCTGTCGACAAAAGTTCTCTTGCCAATTTTTTGCCAAAAGTTGAAGCTTTTCTTTCTCAAAAACTAAAACTCTCTCTTCATCCCGACAAGGTACATATAAAGACTATTGGTTCTGGAGTTGATTTTTTAGGGTGGGTACATTTCCCAACTCATCGAATATTGCGAGCGACTACTAAGAGAAGAATGTTGGAGCGAGTCGCTGGACTAGAGAAAGACCACCCAACCGTTCAATCGTATCTTGGGCTTTTGAAGCATGGGGATACCCACAAACTACAAGAAAAACTTCTTTCTTTCCTGAAAAGCTGATAGCTAAAAGTTAAGAACACTTCCCTTTTATCTTGCAAAATCAATAGCTCTGGACTCTCGGATGACGGTCACTCTGATTTCTCCCGGGTATTTGAGCTCTTTTTCGACTCGCAAAGCGATCTCCC
>JBBTWL010000047.1:0-8485 GCA_038062775.1 Patescibacteria group bacterium
GTTCTTTTCTCTGGGATTCCCCCGCGACCCTATGCGCAGACAATGTGGTTTGAACTTGGGTGGTTTACTTGCTACTGTCGGCACTTCACGGACAAGGTAAATCTTGTGGTCGGTATGGAGCACGGATTTCCGAACGGAAGGTATATCACTCATGTCCTCAACAATAAAGATTTCAGCAAGAAGATTCCGATTGAGGAAGACCTCACCCTTGCTCTGAAGAAGACTCTTCATATTCTCAAATCTTGAGAGTCTCTCTTAAGCATCTACCGCTCTTTCAGGGGCGGTATTTTGTTTTATGAGCCACGGAGAGCGAGAGAAGAGAAAACGTCTTCGTTTTCTCTTCCGAGCCGAGGAGCTAACAGAGGTTCAATGCTACACGGCCTTGCCACGAGACTCGGCGATTCGCTGGCTGGCGGAGAGAGTCCCATAAAATATCTTGGGGCTTGTCCCGAGGAACCTTTATACTTCTTTCATGACTCGATTTCTCATTGGGATTGATGAAGCTGGACGAGGTCCGCTTGCCGGGCCGGTGGCGGTGGGAGTGGTGAAAATTCCCCGCGAAAATATGAAATATTTTCGCGGGGTGAAAGATTCAAAACAACTTTCTGAAAAGCAAAGGGAAGTGTGGCTTCGAAAAATTCAGAAATTATCGAAAGAGGGAAAACTTGAGTATTCGGTCTCATTTTCCTCCGCCGAGGTCATAGATAAGAAGGGAATCGTGAAAGCAATTTCTTTAGCTCTGGCTCGTTCACTTCGGAAACTCGTTCCTCTTGCAAAAGAAAAGTTTGTAGAGGTCTTGCTTGATGGGAGTCTTAAGGCCCCAAGCAGATTTTCAAATCAAAAGACTATTATTCGAGGCGATGAAAAACGGTTGGTGATTGCTCTCGCCTCCATTCTCGCAAAAGTTCTTCGGGATCGTATGATGAAACGCTTTGCCAAGAAATATCCAAAGTTTAGTTTTGAAATTCATAAGGGATATGGAACGCTTTCTCACCGAAAATCGATTCGAAAATATGGCCCTTCAAAAATCCATCGGGGAAGCTTTCTTCAGTTTTTTCGGGGTATAAAAAAGTAGTCTTGCAAAAGAAGCATTCTCTTGGCATAGTATTCCATTCCTGTTATGCGAAGCGCAAAAAGCTACGCAAGGGGCGGGGAAAGGTTCTTTACTGATAAACCAAACAATTTGAGAGGGGACTTTGTGACTAAAGTAAAAGGTGATCAAGGGGAGTTTGTGGTTTGCCAACGGATTACCGAGAAACTTCCGGAAAGGGGGAGTCTTGCCGAAATGAGGGAGATAGTCGATGGTTTTCCTGAAGAAATGCAAAAACGTGTGAATCTCTGCGTCATTTGCCGTTTCAGGAAGACCAGACACTGTCCGGGTGAGAATCCTTTGGGTTGCCCGAAATTCAGCCTTGTTCAGGATTCCAAAGATTCTGGGAAAGGTCCTCGAGATTTGAACTCGATGCTTTTTGGCGAAGATTCCTCAAACTCCGTGGGACGAGAAATTAAAGCAGTGGCGTAATCAAGGGTCACTCAAAAATCTAGGGGGGCCGTTTCGCATATTCTGCGAAACGGCCCCTGTTTTTTTCAGTACGTACTACTTGCCAAATAAGGCCTTTCTGGTACTATCCTCGAAATTATGGTGGTACGAATGCGACATACGAGAGCCCACACGAAAAACCGTCGGGCTCATCATGCCTTGAAAAATCCTGGCATGGCAAAGTGTGGAAACTGTGGAGCTCCTCATAGCCCTCATAGGGTCTGCATGTCCTGTGGTTTTTACCGAGGACGAAAAGTTATCGATATGGCCAAAAGGGCAGAAAAAGCGCTTCGCAAAAACAAGGGCAAAGAAAGCAAAAAAGAACAAAGTAAGAAGGAAGGAAAGAAGCAAGAGAAGAAGGAAGAGAAGAAATAGACAGGGGGGAAAGAACCTTCCCTCCCTTTTTTCTTTTCGTTTCTCTTTCCCTTCTCTTCTTTCTTTTCTCTCTGTTTTTCCATATAATACGCGGTAGTATTTGTTTCGACATCTGTATATGGCAAACCGGCACCTCTCGAGATCAATCGTCCTCCAAGCACTCTTTGAGTGGGATTTTAGAAACCGTCCTGATAAGGAACTTCCCTCTATTCTCAAACGAAATAACGACGAATTTTCTTCGGGTATGTCCGATGAGCCGTTTATGAAAGCGCTCATCGAAACCATTCTCGGGAAGAAAGAAGATTTAAATACGATTATCGTAAAGGCCGCGCCGGATTGGCCACTGGATAAAATTGCCTGTGTTGATCGCAATGTTCTTCGCATGGGACTCGCGGAACTTCTTTTTGCGGATCGCTTGGAAGTTCCGGCGAAGGTCGCCATCAATGAAGCTATCGAACTTGCCAAATCATACGGCGGAGAAAACAGCGGGCGTTTTGTCAACGGAGTTTTAGGTGCCGTGTACAAAGAAATCGGAGAGCCGGGAAAAGATGAGGTCTCAACCAAAAAGAAAGATATTCCGTATGAAGAGATGCCACAAGAGCGTCTCTGCGGAGCGGTGGTCTATGGCAAACACCATGACGATATTTTCTTGGCGCTTGTTCATGATATTTTTGGACATTGGACGCTCTCGAAGGGGCATATTGAAGAAGGAGAGGATTTACCTACTGGGGTCGTTCGCGTCATTAAAAATGAAATGGGACTCCAAGTACTTCCCGAAGAAAAAATCGGAGAAAACGAATACGTCGCTTCAAATCCGGAGAAAGGGAAGCTTCGAAAACAGGTCGTCTATTTTTTGGCTTCGGCTCCGTACGTTCCATTACAACTCAAAAAAACCGGAGGACTCGATGAAGCCAAATGGTTCAAACTCTCCGATATCCTTGACTTAAATTTCTATGATGATATTTTGCCTCTCATTACGAAAGCCGTCTCTCTTCTTTCGACCAAACAATAACAGAATCTAGCCTCCTTTTATGCCCGTTGATTTTTCTTCATTTGAGACCAAAGTTTCTATAACGTTTACCAACAAGGCGATTTTGCGCCAGGCCTTTACCCATCGCTCGTATTTGAATGAACATCGTACGGTAAAGACGGGGCATAACGAACGGCTTGAGTTTCTTGGAGACGCCGTGCTTGAGCTTGCGGTCACCGCCTTCCTCTATGACAAGTTTCCCGGAAAAACGGAAGGCGACTTAACCTCTTACCGCGCCGCCTTGGTGAATGCCAATACTTTAGGAGAAGTAGCCCAAAAACTTGGAATGGATAAATATCTTCTTCTTTCTAAAGGAGAAGCAAAAGATAAGGGACGCGCGCGATTGTATATTTTAGCGAATACCTTCGAAGCGCTTATCGGGGCAGTATTTCTCGATCAAGGATACACAGCGGCCGAAAAATTTATTGCCGAACACGTGCTTCCTCTTACGGAAGAGGTAGTGAGTAAAAAATTGTGGCTTGACGCGAAGAGTCATTTTCAAGAGAAGGCACAGGATGAATTCAGTCAGACACCAAGTTACAAAACCGTTTCAGAAGAGGGGCCGGATCATGATAAGAATTTCACGATAGCCGTCTACATCGGGAAAGAAAAAATTGCGGAAGGGAAGGGAAGAAGTAAACAGGACGCGGAACAATCCGCGGCCCAGGAGGCGCTTAAGAAGAAGAATTGGCTCTAAGATAGACGCAGGAAGCAGGTAGTAAGAATTAAGGAAGAAAAATACATTACTATAAAAGGCGGGGCGTTTTTTTCACAAGCTCACAGCCAAAAGCTGACAGCTCTAAGCTTTACGCTATAATTTGGAACATGCATCTGAAAGGTCTTGAACTTTCTGGGTTTAAGTCGTTTGCGAAAAAAACGGCCATTGATTTCAATGTGCCCATTACGGCTATCGTTGGTCCCAATGGTTCGGGGAAGAGTAATATCGCCGAAGCTTTTCGTTTTGTGCTTGGGGAACAGTCAATGAAAAGCCTTCGCGGAAAACGAGGAGAAGATTTGATTTTCAACGGTTCAAAAACCATTCAGAAAATGAATCGAGCGAGCGTAAAGCTTACCTTCGACAACCGAGCTCGATTTTTCCCTCTCGAGCTTGATGAGATTACTCTTGAGCGCGCGGTACATCGCGATGGCATAAATGAATATTTGATTAATGGAAGCAGTGTACGCCTGCGGGATATTTTAGAGCTTCTCTCTTCGGCCAATATCGGGGCTTCTGGACACCACATTATTTCTCAAGGCGAAGCAGATCGGTTGTTGAACGCCTCTTTGAAAGAGCGTCGAGAAATGATTGAAGAAGCCCTTGGGTTAAAACTCTACCAATACAAGCGTGAAGAGAGCGAGAGAAAACTTCTTAAAACGGAAGAAAATATCGCTCAAGTGGGGTCACTTCGAAAAGAAATCGCTCCGCACCTCGCATTTCTCGGAAAACAAGCCGAGAAAGTAAAAAAAGGAGAAGCCATGCGAGAAGAATTTCGCGAGAAGGCGAAAGAGTATTTACGGCGGGAGGAAATTTACCTCGCTTTCGAGAAGAAAGACATTAATGAAGAAAAGCAGGGACCTTCGCTTGAACTTTCCGAAGCGGAGAAAAAAATATCTCGCGCGAAAGAGACACTTTCTTCCTCTTCAGAAAAATCTTTCCAAGGAGAGATTCTTTCTGCGGAGAAAGAATATCGTGAGACGAAAGATGAGGAAGAGAGTATCCGTTTTAATCTCGGCCGCATCGAAGGAGAACTTTCTTCAGAAAGAAAGTCTCTCGATCGTTTGAAGCGTGAATCAGAAAAGAAGGAAGCTATTCCTTATGAAGAAATAGAAAGTTTCTCACATGAGTGTAATTGTGTAAGAGAAGAGGCAGAGCACGAGGAAGATATTTCGAAACTTCGCCACATCATTCGCTCACTTTCGGACAAACTCCATACTCTTCTTTCAAAAAGAAACTCAAGCCTTTCGGGAGAAGCGGAAATGCTCGGAAAAGAAGTCTTTGAATTGGAAGCAAAAAAAAAGAGTCTCGAGCACGAATACGGGGAAGCGAGGGAGAAAAGCAAAATAACTTCCGAAAAACTTGAAAATCTTGGAAGAAGATCTCGTGAAGCGACAGAGACTCTTCGCGAATCGGAGAAAGAAATATTCTCGCTTCTCTCAAGAAAAAACGAGCTCGTAGCTCTTCTCTCTAGCCTTCGCACTCGAGAAGAAATGTTTCTTCGAGACAAGGCCAATTTTGATGAAGAAATAAAAGAAATACAGGCACTCGGTGGGCTCGAAGCCATTCGCATTTCTCATTATGAAATAATCACTGACGGGCGAGCGCTTTCGGAGCCTGAAATTGCTGGAGAAAGTCGGAGTGAACAGGAAGAGCGAAGAAAACGCCTTGAGCGCATGAAAATTCGACTCGAAGAATTTGGTGGAGGGAGCGGAGAAGAGGTACTCAAAGAATTTGACGAAGCGAAAGCAAGGGACGAATTTCTTTTGCGTGAAGTTGAAGATTTGCAGAGGTCTGCCGAGTCGCTCAAAGAGCTTATTTTAGATTTGACCGAGAAACTTCGGAGCGAATTTTCTGCGGGTATTGCAAAGATAAATACGGAATTTAAGAATTATTTTTCCCTTATGTTCGGTGGAGGAACAGCTTCAATTGATATTCAGAAAATTGAAAAACGTCGGGTACTCCTCAATGAAGAAGAAATGGAAATGGATTCCGATGAAGAAAAGAAAAAAGTAGAGGAAGGAATTGAAATTTCTGTCTCCCTTCCTCATAAGAGAATTAAAGGACTTGAAATGCTCTCCGGCGGAGAACGAGCCCTTACTTCTATTGCACTTCTTTTTGCGATCTCTCAAGTGAATCCTCCGCCGTTTGTTATTCTTGATGAGACAGACGCCGCGCTTGATGAAGCAAACTCGAGAAAGTACGGAGATATGATTGAAAATTTATCAGCGAATTCAGAGCTTATTCTTATCACCCACAATCGAGAAACTATGTCTCGAGCCGGAGTGCTCTATGGAGTGACGATGGGAAGTGATGCCGTTTCCAAACTTCTTTCGGTAAGATTCGATGAGGCCGTCGCCGTGGTGAAGTAGGTCCAAGCCATGACCATGACTGTTTTGCTCAAGAGGTATCGGTCGCCACCGATACTAAGTCTTGTCGCATGTCTCGCGACAGAGCCGAGAGGCATTTGCGCGCTAGTAATTTTTTAAAAAATAAAACGCCGTATATGCGGCGTTAGGGCAAAGATAAAAAGAGATTATCAACTATTCTGAGCTCGACTTGCCATTTCTTTTTTTTGACGATAGGTATCAAGACTTGCTTTGCACATTTCTTTTTCCGCCCGTACTACATCTTGAATTTGGATGGCGGTGATAAATTCTTTCTCGAGGAGAAATTGAACAGCAAATCCTGTTCTTTCTGCCATGAGGCAATGATGCTTCGGTCTTGGGATCCTTTGTTCAAAAAGGGCGCAGTGAGTTGCCTCATGATAGATCATGTAAATTCCAACCCCTCTGGCCGTAAAGGCTGGAGCTCCGTCAATTCCTTTTATTTCGTAGACGGAGTTGAATACATCTGGATCCACAACGATTACTTTCTTATTTTGGTAGCATCGTCCCGTGTGTTCAATTTTTGCGTTAATCCCGTTTTGGCCCTCCGATAAACTCGCCTCCATGATTTCTGGAAAAATCTTTTCTTCTCCGGATCGCACGAAGTAAATTGAGTACCCGGAAGGAACTTCCCCCCACTGCTCCTTAATGAAGGAGAAAATTGACATGACCCTCTGAGGAGTTACTTGGGGAGGGATAGCCCCGTAAAGAGTGAAAGGATATTGAAAGGAATCTTCATCTTTTTCTGCTCCGCTTCCAATTGGAAGTATGAGGAGATTGGCGAACATAACTCCTACGAGCCAACAAGGAAAAGGACGCATGGCGACCTCCGTTCGTGTAACAATGAGTCTTAAGGAAGAGTACTCCCCTTTTTTTCTTTCGAGAAGTTGACGTCTAGAGGAGTGCGTAGTCGAGAGTTTTTCGCTCAGGGTCGGCGCCGATAATTTTGAATCGAACGGCATCTCCCAATGAGAATTTCTTCTTGCTTCGCTCTCCAACGAGACAGTAGTTTTTCTGATCCAGTGAGTAAAAGTCGTCTCCCAAGTTTCGCACATGCACCATGCCTTCGGCTTTGGTCTCTGTTTCTTCAATGTAGAGCCCCCATTCGGTAACGCCGGAAATCGTTCCGGTAAGCTCAATGCCTATTCTCTCTTGCATAAACTCCACTTGTTTGAGACGAATGCTTTCTCGCTCGGCATCGGTGGCGCGGATTTCGGACTCCGTATTTTTAGCGGCCATTTTTTCATAGAAAGCGAACTGTCCGCTTGGTATACGGCGTCCTTCAAGGTATTCAAGAAGAAGGCGATGCACCAAAACATCCGGATATCGGCGAATAGGGGAAGTGAAATGAGTATAGTACTTAAAAGCGAGACCAAAGTGTCCGATATTTTGAGTTGAGTAAATGGCTTTTGCCATAGAGCGAATAGCGGCGACTTTGATAATTCCTTCTTCGGCTTTTCCCTCAATTTTTGCAAAAAGTGCGTTGATATCTTTTCCATCAACCCCATCTTTGCCGATATCCAAATCGTACCCAATAGCCCGAAGAAACACGGCGAGACTTGTCATTTTTTCTTCATCAGGAACATCATGAATGCGATAGACAAAAAGGGGAGTATTTCCATGGTCAAGCGTGTTTACAAAAGTAGCGGTCTCGCGATTGGCAAGAAGCATAAATTCTTCAATGAGCTTATGAGTGTCGAGACGCTCTTTTCGGAAGACGCGTATTGGTTTTCCATTCTCGTCAAGGACGAATTTTACTTCATCGCTATCGAAAGAAATCGCTCCTTTCTTGAAGCGTTCTTTGAGGAGAAACTTCGCAATAGAATTGAGTATCCGAAGTTCTTCGCAATAGTCTCCACCATTATCAATTGAAGCTTGCGCATTTTCATAGGTGAAGCGTTTATTGGAGCGGATAATCGTTTTTCCAAACCATCGGTTGGAAACTTCTCCATGTTCGTTTACGACAAAAATTGCTCCAAAGGCGAGCTTCTCTTCTTCTGGGTTTAAGCTACAGAGATCGTTTGAGAGAATTTCTGGGAGCATCGGAATGGTTCGATCGACGAGGTAGACAGAAGTCCCGCGTTTTTGCGCTTCTTGGTCGAGGGCGGTACTGGGGCGGACAAAGTGAGAGACATCGGCAATGTGTATTCCGATTTCATATTTTCCCTCGTCTAATTTTTTAAATGAAAGAGCGTCGTCAAAATCTTTTGCGCTGTCTGGGTCAATGGTGAAGGTGAGGGTTCCTCGGAAATCTTTTCGTTTTGGGATTTCGTTTTGGAAATCATTTGAAGCGTCCTGTTTGATTTTAATCGCTTCTTTCTCAACCTCTTCGGGGAAAGCATCTTCGAACCCGCGTGCGAGGATGATGGAGCGCATTTCGACATTTTTATTTCCTTTTTCCCCGATGCGTTCGAGCACTTTGACCTCTGGGATGTTTT
>JBBTWL010000048.1:0-20235 GCA_038062775.1 Patescibacteria group bacterium
CGGAAACGTCGGGAGAAATTTCTCTTACCTCACGAGCCTTTCGACTCAAACTAAACAGCGCCCCCAACTCTCTCGCCATTCCTCGATGAGAAAGCGCGTCGTGCGCACGATCGGGAAGAACCTTAATTTCAAATACCGACTCTTCCCCAAAGCCAAGAGTTTCTTCCACTTCAAAAGCTTTGAGAGTCACCTCCTTTATCAATTCTTCATTTGAAGGAAGCGTTCCTTCGAGATGTTCTTGAAGCCAAGCGCGAGAATACTTCATAATACTTAAAATTGATTCACCACTCGAAGATCTCCGTTATAAAGAAAACGCACATCTTCAATCCCCCATTTGAGCATCGCCAAACGATCTATTCCCCCACCAAAAGCGAATCCTTGGTATTCACGAGGGTCAATCCCACACTCAAGTAAAACTTTCGGGTGTATCATTCCTGCTCCCATGACTTCAATATATCCGGTAGTTTTGCATGTCGGACACCCTCCCCCCCGCTTTGCGGGGTCGGGCGACCCGTCTGATTGGTTGAGCCCCTTCCCTTCGCATTTGAAACAACGCATATCGATTTCGACCGAAGGTTCGGTGAATGGGAAAAAACTTTGTCGAAACCGAACCTCTGTCTCCTTTCCAAATACGCCAGAAAAGAGAGCTCCGAGAGTCCCCCTCAAGTGCCCAAGATGAACATCTTTCCCAAGCATCATTCCATCCACTTGGAAGAATTGCGCCTCGTGTGTCGCATCCGTCGCTTCATTTCGAAATACTTTTCCTGGGGCCACCATGGCATAAGGCGGGAAAACTCCCCTTTGCGTATTTTCTTTCATATATTTTGCCCATACCCCAGAGGTATGCGTTCGAGGAAGTTTCCGTGCTTCTTCTTGCTTTTGGTCTCCGCTATTTTCCTTAAGAAAGAAGGTATCTTGCATATCACGAGACGGATGATCTTTTGGGACATTCAGTGCGTCGAAATTGTAATATTCGGACTCGATTTCCGGACCATCGACCACATCAAACCCGAGACGAGTCATGGTGTGGGAAATATCCCCAATCATAAGAGAGATGGGGTGGAGGTGTCCTTTCTTTTTTGTGTTTTTCCCTTCTGTTTGCACTGAGCCGATTATATCGGGAAAAAGAGGCCCGTCCAAGAGCCATCACTCTCATATACATTGAAAAATAAGGTAAATTTGCTAGTATTTCGTCAATGAACCCAGGCGAGCTTGTAACCTTTTTCTTCCTCTTCACCACTCTCTATTTTGAGGTGTTTCTCTTGGTTACCTTCCTTGAAAATCGAAAAGAAATGGGGAAAGAAACCCTGACGCCGGAATACTTCCCCTCAGTCACTGTCGCGGTCCCCTGTTGGAATGAAGAAAAAACAGTTTCAGGAACCATCCAATCCCTTCTCTCTTTGCGCTACCCAAAAGAAAAACTCTCTATTATTGCGGTTGATGACGGTTCAACCGACGGCACATGGCATGCCCTTCAGGAATTTAAAAATCACCCACAAGTTCGCCTCTACCAAAAAGAAAATGGCGGGAAATTTACTGTTTTAAATTTTGCTATCACCCATTCAGAAAGCGATCTTTTCGGATGCCTTGATGCTGACTCCTATGTTGACTCCCAGGCACTTCTTCGAATAGTGAAAAGATTTGAGAATAAAAAAATCATGGCAGTAACTCCTTCTATTCATATTCTTGAACCAAAAACTCCCATCGAACTTCTCCAAAAAGCTGAGTTCACACTCAGTATTTTCATTCGAAAGGTCTTCGCACTCCTCGGGAGTGTCTACATCACCCCGGGCCCATTTTCCTTCTTCCGAAGAGAGGTCTTTGCGGAAATTGGGGGGTATAAACATGCCCATAACACAGAAGACATGGAAATCGCCATGCGTATGCAGAAAGCCGGAATGAAGATAGACAATGCTCACGATGCTTATGTGTACACGCATCCACAAAAAACCGTCTACCGCCTCTATCGTCAGAGACTCCGCTGGATTCATGGAGGATTTGAAAATCTCCTTGACTACCGCTCGATGTTTTTCAAAAAAAAGTACGGAAATTTAAGTTATTTTGTGCTTCCAGCGGCCATTCTCTCTGTTTGTTCTGGCCTCTACTTTGTTGCCTTTGCTTTGTGGAATGTTGTCAATTTTGCTAGTGGAAAAATTGCCGAAGCTGAAGTTATTGGAGCAGAGGCCTTCGCTCCCAGTATTCATTTGAATTGGTTCTTTCTGAATACGAATCCTATCGGTATTATTAGCGCCATTCTTCTTTTGCTCTCTCTTTCCACTATTCTTGCGGGAAAATATATTGGAGAGAAAACAGCTCTTCCCTCCCGAGATATAATTTACTTTATTCTTTTTTATGGCATTCTCTCTCCATTCTGGCTCATCAAAGCCATCTGGAATACCGCCCTTTCCCGAAAAACTTCTTGGAGGTAGGACTCGCTTTCTCTCTTCATCCCATGAATATTCCTGACTATCGAAAATATATCTTGGTGTTCCTCATCACGGGAGCGATTTTTGCGACCGCACTCTATGTAAGCAACCTCATCAACAACAAACGTGTTGCGGAGCTCCGTTCCATTGAAAATCAGATCGCCATCAATATTCTTTCTTCCGAAACACAGTATTCGCTTCTTGCCGAACGTTCCTGCAAAGACCTCCGAGAGAATTCTGCGCTTTCAAGTGAATTAAACGGTCTTACCGAGCGTCTCTCCTTCACCGAAAAATCTCTTGGAACAAAAAATGAAGAGGTGATTACCCTCAAGCGCTACTACTCTCTCCTTCAGATTAAAGACTACCTCCTCATGAAACGAGTTTCAGAAAAATGCGGAATTGAGCCCATCACTGTCCTCTATTTCTATTCCAACAAAGGCGACTGCCCACTCTGTGAAAAAACTGGACTCGTCTTGGATCATCTTCGATCGCAGTACCCTCAAGTCAGGGTTTACGCCTTCGATTATAACCTCGATGTTTCCGCCATTCGAACCCTCATCTCCCTCTTTCGTGTAGAAAATAAACTCCCAGAGCTTGTCTTTGGAGACGAAATGGTTGTCTACGGTCTCTCTTCAACCGATGATTTTGAAAAGGCGCTTCCGGTACTCAAGAAGCTCAAAGCCGAAAAAGAAAAAGAGGAACTGCAAGCACAATCCGCTACTACCTCAATTGAGAAAAAATAGCGCTCCAAAAAGACTTGGTTAATTCACTTCTGTCGAAGGAGAATACTTCCCCCCTTCGTATTTCAAAATAGCGTCCACCAATCGTGGCACCCAGATTTTTTGAGTAAATAAAAGAACTGCTCCGACAATAATCAAAACAAGAAGAACCGTTTGAACTATTTTCATAAGCTCTCAATCAATTTCTCTGCAGTCTCTTCTGCAGAGAAACGAGTGGTACCACAGAATACCAGACAAGTTGGTATGCAACAAATAAAAATTTGAGCCGGAGGAGGGGCTTGAACCCACGACCCTCGCTTTACAAAAGCGATGCTCTACCAACTGAGCTACTCCGGCACTTCTCTATACTGCCGTATTGTCCTCGTTCTGGAAAGTACCCTCGCCACTTCCGTTTCCATTCTTAATACTCGACATCTCTTTAATAAATTCCGATTCCCCCCCGCTTTTCATCTCTCCGACATCCTTCCCTTGAACAATCGAGTAGAGTTTGGTCTGCTTTATCCGATTCATAATGGGAAGAAGAATGAGTTTCATAAGGGCGATAATTTTTTGAAGAAGCAACCCAAAAAGCTGAAGGAGGAGATCTCCGTTTATTCTCTTCAGCCCCGCAACAAAAAATGAAGCTTTCTTGCGAAGGTACATGTCAGTCTTATACCGAAAAACAGAGAAAGGCTTCGCTCCTGTTTTTACCTCAAGAGATTTGAAGGAAAATAGAATAAACAATCCGGCAAGCGAAGAATAAAAAGCGATGGTAGAAAACATGAGTGTGGGTGTGAATGTATAAAAAGAGAGACCCTCCCCTCTCTCCATTATGCCGAAAAACGAATGAATTGGGAAACCTCAATCCGCTCTCCGAATTTCTGCACCGCCTGCTCAACGAGACCTTGAATGGTTATCTCTGGATTTTTGACATACCTTTGGTCGAGGAGCGTCCGTTCTCCAAAGTATGAAGCAAGTTTCCCGTCAAGAATTTTCTCCTGCATTGGAGCTGGTTTGTCCTTTACTTCCCCACGAAAAGCGTCACGCGCTTTCGCCTTCGCTTCTTCAGGAATATCTTTTGAAGAAAGATATTCCGGATTGAGCGCCACCACATGCATCGCAATATCGTAGGCAAGTTTTCGAAACTCTTCGTTTTTGGCGACAAAGTCCGTCTCTGCAGAAAGAACAACCATTCCTCCGACAGAGCCGGTAGAGTGGATATAAGAGGCCACCGCCCCAGAACCCAAAGCTCGATCCCCTTTTTTGGCGGCAATCTCGCCACTTTTTTTCTTGAGCATGATGATGGCCTTTTCCATATCTCCTCCGGCTTCTTCAAGAGCTTTTTTGCACTGCATAATGGAAATCCCCGTCTTGTCGCGCAATTCTTTAATAGTTTCCGTCGTAATCATAGGATGTGGCATTGAATATAAAAATGAAAAACAGTGGCGATTATATCAAGAGAAACCATTAGTTCAAACCGAAAGCAAGCCTGAAGAGAGGGGCTACACTACCACCGGAGCAGGAACTACTCCCTTACCTAAGAAAGCCGCGTGAGAAATCTGATTCACAAAGTATTCAATGCTTGATTTAAGAGAGTCATTCCCCGGAATGGCGAAATCTATTTCAGAGAGGTCACAGTCGGAGTTTGCCAGAGCGATAACCGGAATTTTCATCTTTCGAGCTTCCGCGACCACAATATGCTCACGTTTTGGATCAATAATAAAGACGGCTCCGGGAAAATTTTTCATGGAGACAATGCCTTCGAAATTACGGGTTAACCGATCAATCTCGCGGTCAATGAGAAGGCGCTCCTTCTTCGTGTATTTGTTCAAAGCTCCGCTCTCTCGTTCGGCCATAAGCTTCTCAAGTTTCTCTACGCGCTTCTTAATTTCAGAGAAGTTTGTAAGCGTTCCTCCAATGAAACGTCCGGCAACATAGGGCATATTAGCGGAAATGGCGGCCTGACGGAGCGCTTCTTTCCCTTCGCTTTTCCCGCAGACAAAAAGGACGGACTTGTTGGAAGCCGTAACGGACTTCACAAACTCAAGAGCCTTAGTGAGCGCCTCATGAGTCTTTTCGAGATCGAAGATTTCCGAGCGATTTTTCGCACCGAAAATAAAGGTTGAAGAAGAAGGATGCCTGCGTGAGCGAGAATATCCAAAGTGCGCCCCAGCCTCAAAAAGAGGCTCGAGAGTCTTTCGGTCGATTACTGGTGCAGTGCTTGCTGACATGAGAAAGGATTATACAGAAGAAGAAGAAAGAATCAACCATCCTCTATTAAAGCTTCCCGACTACGCCAAGGCTCCGACGGGCAAGCCTTTCTTCGCTGAAGCTATTGCTTCTAGACACAAAGCAAGACCACTATTCCTGGCGTATGTCAGGGATGGGGGTGAAGAATGGTTCGCCTCAGCCGACTACTAGACCTGGTAGAGATTAATCACCATGAGAACTTCATACCATCACCAACCAGTAGAAGACCTTTCTGTCAACCTCGGCAACCCGCGAACGAAATTCAATAGTAAGACGTATAATATACTATAGTATATTATACGTCTTACCCTACCCCACACACCCCTTCGGACTCCTTCGGAAAAATGATGAGATTTTTTTATTCCTCTGAAGAATCAATTTGAGGAAATCCGCTCCCGCTCTCCGAGGCCTTGGAAATTGCCTCAAAGATATCATCTACCTCCCCATCTAAAATAGCTGGAATGTTGTGGAAACTTTGCTTAATGCGGTGATCAGTGACCCTATCTTGAGCGAAGTTGTAGGTGCGGATTTTCTCCGATCGATCTCCCGTCCCAATTTGCGCTTTTCGGTCTGCGGAGAGCTTTTTCGCTTCGTCTTCATCTTTCTTGTTTTGAAGCTTGGAGAGAAGAATCTGCATCGCTTTTTCTCGATTTTTCTGTTGCGTTCGCTCTGAAGTTGAACGAACATCAATGCCGGTTGGAATATGAATAAGGCGCACGGCCGTTTCCACCTTATTTACATTCTGCCCTCCCGCGCCTCCTGCCCGAGAAAACTCCATTTCAATATCTGTCGGGTTCACTTCAAATTTTACCTTCTTATAGAGGGGCATTATAGCGACCGATGCGGTTGAAGTGTGAACTCGTCCCGCTTTTTCGGTAGCGGGAATTCTTTGTACCCGATGCACTCCCGTTTCAAATTTCAAAAATGAATACGCTTCTTCCCCTTCTATTTCTATAGCCACTTCTTTGTATCCTCCGAGAGGACTTTTCGATTCATATAAAATTTTTGTTGGGATTCCTTTTCTTTCGGCAAACCGAATGTACATATGAGCTAACTCTTCCGCAAAAAGAGCCGCCTCCTCTCCCCCCGCTCCCGCGCGAACTTCAAGTACCGCTTCTGAAGGAATGGATTCTTCCTCTTCATCCTTTTTGAGAATAGTCCGAATTTGTTCCTCCACGTTCTTCCACTCCGTTTGCAGGCGGGAAAGATCTTCTTCTCCAAGTTCTTTGAGCTCCGGGTTTTCCAACACGGTCTCCTGAATTTTTCTCTCCTCTTTGGACAGCTCTTCGAGCCTCACGGCAAGAAATGAGGTTTTATGATTTTTCTTCCACTGTTCAAAATCGGGATGCATAAATTTTCGATTTAATCATACAACAAAAGAACCCGTCGAAAGTCTCCGGATCGGGTACTTTTGAAGAGAGTTATTTATTCTTCTTTTTTGCCAACGCTTTACCTTTTGGCGAGAGAGGTTTTGCAAGAGCCGCTCGAGCCTTGAATCTCTCAAGACGACCGGCGGTGTCGATGACTTTGTCATTTCCGGTATAGAAAGGATGGCACTGACTACAAATTTCAACCTGAATTTTTTCCTTGGTAGAACCCACGAGAAAAGTGGCGCCACAAGAACAGGTGGCTTTCGCTTCGGTAAAATAGGCTGGATGGATGTCGGTCTTCATATGAAAAGGCACTCTATCAGAAAGGAGAAAAAAAGAAAAGACCTCCGTCTTATTTTTCACACACACAAATAATACGCCATGGCGTATTATTTGTGTGTGTTCTGATTCTGGTTTGATCAACGCCCCGCGGAAGCCAAAATATCAATCTGTCGCTGATACTTATCCGCGAGTTCCATCACATCATCTCCATAAAAAGCGTAAGCTTTTTTCGTAGCATTCTTCCATCCAGCCAGGTAGCGAAGCGCCGCCAAGCGCTCGGAAGATCTCGTTCCGGCCGTTGCTCCATTGTCGGCCATAAGGGTGGCCGATGCCATAAACGCGTCGTCCGGATTCCATGGATTCGGAGGGCGATTCCCGGTCTGTGCTCCAATACGATCTTTACTGGCATTATAGATGCAGGTTACTGGCGCTTTCCTACAGTCATATCCGGCATAGAGAATCCAAGTAGAAGGGATGAATTGTGCCGGCCCCATGGCTCCCCCGTAGCCATACCAGACCTTTTTTGAGACGGGGACTCTTTCCGGATCTAATCCAAGTTCTTTGGTAAGAGCTAGAAATATCGGAACATCACGAGTTGGGTGCATATCAATAGAATACGTCCCCTTTCCGACGTTTTCCCCCAAATTCGACTCTTCCGCGATAATCCCAAGAATAAGTGCCGAACGCACCCCAGTTGCTTTTGAAGCCACGTTTGCATATTCAAGCGCCTTCCCAAAAGGAATAGCCGCTGAACCAGTGAGAGAGAAGAGGGCGGAACGAATAGCGGCGGCATTTTTTTCTTTTTCGCTGAGGATTTTTTGGTATTCTTTTTCAAGTCCGCGAGAAATTTTTAAAATATTTTTTTTCTCGCCCTCTTGTTTTTCAATTTTCTTCTTCTCGAGCTCTTGAATTTGTCGCAAGTTTACCTCATCGTCTTTTTTATCTTCAAGGGCTTCTTTGGCCTCTTCCGTTTGCGCGCGATTCATCGTGACTTCATTAAAAGAATTGGCGAGTTCAATATTAATGGATTCAAAAGCATCAAGATCACCGAAAAAGCCCGAAATATCCTCGTCTCCAAGGACAAACTCTGCAAGAGAGAAGGATTCAATGTCTCGGGTTTTTCGAAGGATCTGCGCAAGCGAGTCTTTCTCCCGCTCGAGCTTCTCATTCAAAACACCAATGGTTTTTTGCTTCGTCCCGATGTCGCTCGTTAGGTTTTCAATGACAATATTTCGAGCTTTGATGGAAAGCTGGGATTCTTTAATTTTGGCATTCAATATAGCCACGTCCCGCTCAAGAGAGACCGACTGTTTCTGACGGTCGGCGAGAATCTTTTTCTGATCGCCAATCTGTTTTTCTATACTTGCGAGCTCCGCTTCAAGCTCCGCCCTTCGCGAAGCCGAGAGTTCTGCCGCTTGTGATGGAGAAACAAGAAAGAGACCTCCGAAAAAGAAGGCAACAACGAAAAAGACACTCTTCAAACAGCTCTTGCGCATCAGTTCATTATACCAAAAGAGTGAAAGAAAAATGCCCTGACATGCGTCAGGGCATTTTTCGAGTGTATTTATTCTTTTCTTTCCTCGGAAGAATCAGAAGAAGCTCCTTCCTCTTCTTTCTTTCCTTTCTTTTCCACTTCGATAGTAGAGAGATCAATCGGCACCACTTCTTCTTTTTCTTCTTCAATAACGGAAATTGCCGCCACGACGTCTTCCCCATCCGCTTTCACTTCAACACCGGAAGGGATTTTCAAATCTTTTACCAAAATTTGGCTTTCAAGCGTTTCAAGCATGGAAATATCAACCATAATGGAGTGCGGAAGATCTTTCGGAGAAGCTTCCACTTCAAGTTCATGGAGAACCTTGAGAAGCACTCCCCCAAGATTTTTTACCGCCAAAGAAACTCCTTCGAAGTGAAGCGGAATAGCCACCTCAACCTTCTGTCCTTTTTCCAAAGCATAAAAATCAGCGTGGCGAGGCTCGCTCGTGAGCGGGTCAAAATCTACCGCATGGATAAGTGTCTCAAAATTTACTCCCTCAAGATTGAGTCCTACTACTGAAGACTCCCCAGCCTCTTTATAGACCTTTTTAAACTCAGCTACCGAAATAGAAATAGGAGTAGATTTCTCCTTCTTTCCGTAAACGACCGCGGGAATAAGGCGGGAGGGAGCAAGAGCTTTGAAGGCCTTTTTCCCTAAGACGTCTCTTTTTTTCGCTTCAAGCGTAAGCATGAGAGTGGAGTATAAGGATTTTTCCAAAAAAGGCAAAGGGAGAAGGACCTTACAGCTACAAGCTTTAAGATGTGAGCTTAAGGAAGAAAAGGTAACGGTGGGTTAAGGTTGAACCTTGATGATGAGCATCACCTTAATAGCTAATGACTACTGGCTACCTAGCCCGCTAAAAAGCTTAAGTCGCTTCGTCGCCACTTCTTCAATCGCTTTTCGGGGAGTATCAAGATACTTATATGGAGCGATTTCGTCCGGCTTTTCTTGAAGCACTTGTATGAGCCCCTTGTGAAATGCTACTCGAAGTTCTGTTGAAACATGAATGAGAGCCATACCGTTTTCAATCGCCCCTCGGAAATCTTCATCGGAGGTTCCAGAGCCTCCATGAAGGACGAGTGGCACTCCGGCCGCTTCGCGGATTTGTTTTATACGAGGAATATCGAGTTTTGGTTCTGGGGCATTTTTGAGCATTCCGTGAATATTTCCAACAGCCGGAGCAAATAAATCAACTCCGGTTTCTTTTACAAATCGGGAAGCGTCTTCCGGAGTTGTGAGATTTTCGAATGAAACTCCTTCAGGAACCGCGTCAAGAAGTTTCGAAGACATGCCGATATATCCAAGCTCCGCTTCAACCAACACATTCGGATTTTTGCTTCGTGCATATTCCACACACTCTTTTGTTTTCGCGATATTTTCTTCAAGGGAAAGTTTCGCTCCGTCAAAAATCACCGAATCAAAACCCGCATCAATCGCTTCTTTTACCCGCTCCACCGAATACGTATGGTCGGCATTGAGGAAAACCGGATAATTAAACTCTTCTCGAAGCGATTGAATGAGCGCCACAACTTGCGGAATTCCGATAAAATCTCTCTCTCCTTCGGAAACTCCAATCACCAGAGGAAGGTTCAAAGATTTCGCGGCGTTAAATACCCCCCAGAGCCCCTCCAAGTTTGAAATATTAAAATGCCCAACCGCCTGTTTTTTGGACTCGGCATCTCGTATACATTCTATGAGTGTCACCATGCGAGAAATTTTAACACAAAGAGAAACTTCTGCATGATATACTTTTCCCACATGAAAGAGGAGTTTGATTTTATAGCCGTTGGAGACATTGTGGGTGATGTATTTATTCACCTCAAAAATGCCGAAGTACACTGTCGAATCGATAGTGAAAAGTGTGAAATCTGCATGAATTTCGGAGATAAGATTCCCTATGAATTCGCCGAAGAATGTATGGCGGTCGGAAATAGCCCAAACGCCTCGGTCTCTGCTTCCCGCTTAGGACTTAAAACCGCTCTTGTCTCAAACCTCGGTGATGACACTATTGGAAAACGATGCCTCGCAACGCTTGAACATGAAAAAGTAGCGACGAATTTCGTCTCCGTCCATGGAGGAATGCAGACCAATTACCACTATGTCCTTTGGTTTCAGGATGACCGAACGATTCTCATAAAACATTATGACTATCCCTATCGTCTTCCCGACATTGGAAATCCAAAATGGATCTATCTTTCCTCCCTCGGAGAAGAGTCTCTCCCCTATCACCAAGAAATTCTCGCTTACTTACAAACACACTCTTCCATCAAACTTTCTTTCCAGCCCGGAACTTTCCAGATAAAACTCGGATCAGAAAAACTGAAAAGGCTCTATGAGCACTGCGAACTTTTTTTCTGCAACAAACAAGAAGCGCAGAGAATCCTCGGAAACCGAGAAGAAAATATGAGTCGCCTTTTGCGCGATATTCATGCTCTCGGCCCGAAAATCCCGGTCATTACCGATGGGGTAAAAGGAGCCTACACCTACGATGGAAAAGCGATGTGGTTTATGCCTCCCTACCCGGACCCGAAGCCTCCGCTTGAGAGAACCGGCGCCGGAGATTCTTTTGCTTCCGCCCTGACGTCTTTTCTTGCCTTGGAACTTCCGCTTGAGGAAGCCCTTCTTCGCGCTCCCATAAACTCAATGTCCGTTGTTCAATATGTCGGGGCACAGAAAGGACTTTTGACCCGAGAAAAAATTGAAGAGTATTTGAAAAAAGCTCCGAGTAATTATAGACCCGCTAAAATCGGCTAGACTTTTTTGGGAACGGGAAAGGCCACCACAAAATCAGATCCTTTCCCGCGAATGGATTCCACCGTAATCTCCCCGCCCATTCCTTCGATAAAGGCGCGGGTAATCCAGAGGCCTAGGCCGGTACCTCCAACTTCAGCGGTTTCTTTTAACTTAATGCGAACAAATTTTCCAAAGAGTTTTTTCTGATCTTCCGCAGAAATTCCTACCCCCGTATCGCTCACCCGAATTTCAATTTTCTGACTATTTTTTGAAACAAAAACGGTTATTCCGCCAGAAAGCGTATATTTCATGGAATTTCCAATAAGATTGACTAAGACTTCGTGTAGCTTCTCTTTGTCCGCGTTAATCACACAGGTCTCATCAGAAGCCTTCACCCGAAAGAAAAGCCCTCGTTCTTTCGCCACTTCACGAAACATTTCTCCCGCTTCGTATACTGCGTCTTTCACATCAACCAATTTCATCACAAAAGGAATCTTTCCCTGTTCAAACTTAGAAGTATTGAGCATATCTTCAATGAGGGTATTCAGATTCCTGGCAAACAGATCGATATTTGCTAGTGACTTTTGATTCTCCTCGGAGAGATCTTTGGTATGCGATATAAGCTCCGCATAATTGCGGATAAGAGCAAGCGGAGTGCGGAGCTCATGCGCCGCCATGGAAACGAAGTCATCCTTCATTTTATCTACTTCCTCAAGTTTCCGATAGAGGGTTGAGTAGTCGACAATCCTCGCGTGTCGAAGAAGCAAAAGAAACGTGAGCGCCACCACCACAAGAAGCATGGCGTAGGCGATACGGATATTGTAGGAGGAAATGGCATCCACCCGCGCCATAGAAAGATTCGAGTAGACGAACCCCAAAACTCCGCCCCCTCCATCAGAGACTGAGCGGATCACTTTCCAATATCGCTCTCCAGAGGGAGTTACACCCTCAAAAATAAAAGAGGCTTCAGTATTTAAAACCGTCGCTTGGTAGAAGGCTAAATTTTCTTGATCAATCTTCCCCACTTCTTCAAGCGAAAGAGAAGCAATAACTTTTGGAGTCCCAGCTTCCCAAGAAACAACTTTTAATTCGCGGATATAGGTATTTTGTTTCCCCACCCCTTCAAGGTGAAATTGAATCCTTTCGGGCGAGGAAAATTCGTCCTGCACAAAGCGGGAAAAAATATCCTGCGTAAGCCCTATGTTCTCTCGCTCGATACGCTCCTGATTATCAGTTGCCAAAGTGAGAAACTGATTGGCAATAAAAAGAAAGAGGACGGGAATAATGAGGAGGAGAAAAAGAGAATAGAGAAGTCCGGGATTTTCACGGACAAATTTTACTCCCCGAGTAATGCTTCTCGTGAAAAATGAGATCATGAGATCAAAATCATTTTACAATACCGGATCTTCCTTCTTGGTTCGAAGCCCCAGAAGCACGAGAGCGGAAACGACCACCCCAAAACCCAAAAAAACAAGAGCGTAGAGATTGGTATCACTAAAAAGCGTCTGCTTTGACTTTCCGCTCTCTCCCGCCGCATTGATAATCGTCACCGCACTGGCTTCTTTCACAAAAGAAAGAGGGGAACTTTTGGCTACAATTTCACCAGAATTATTCGTAATCGCCACATAGACCTCATGATTCCCATCTTCAAGCTCCTTGTCGAGTGTGTACTTCCATACTCCGTTTGCCTGAGCCCTCACTGTCACAATAATTGGGGTTGAAAAAATATAGAGAGTCGCGAAGCTATTCGGAGGAGCACTCCCCTCAAGCACCAGCCTTCCATCCCTTTGGAAAGTGGTTTGTTGAGAAGTCTCTGTCCTTGGACTTCCTTTTGATACCACTTCCGTCGCCCCCAAAGAAGTTGAAGTATCGAGAGTAATCGCTGAAACTCGAAGAAGTCCTTTATCCTCCTCTCCTTGTTTTTTCGGATCCTGATAGACAATCGGAACTTCAGACTTTGAATCAAGAGGGTCGAACCCGTGAAGGACTTCTTGTCCATCGTTGTATCCATCTTTATCGGTATCAGCAACAAGCGGATCAGTCCCGTAGAGATTCACTTCGTCAAAATCGGAAACCGCATCTTTGTCGCTATCAAGAAAAATATTAAGACCGGTACGCTCCCTGACAAGCTCGTCTCTTTTCGTAATGACCGTCTGAAGAGTGGTTACTTGAGCAGAGATGTCTTGTTTCACTGATTCTTTCTCAACCAAAGAAACAGAAATACCATGTTTCGTCGCTTCTTCGTCAATACTTTTCAGCGCATCGTCTACCTGATGTAAAATTTCGACCTTCGCCTCTTCGGAAATAAATCCTCCATCTTGGACTTTATGAAGAGTCATGGCGCGTTTCTCAAGTGTTTCTTGAAGATCTTTTTTCGCCCGAGTCGCTTCTTCCTCTATTTTTCTTTTCGCCTCATACGCCTCTCTGTTTTGGATAGTTCTATTCCCAACCCTCACCGGTGCTTTCACCGCTCTTTCTGCTACCTTGTTCGAGTAGTTATCAAGAAGAATCGCAATATTTTCTTTAATTTCTTTCTCATTCGTTCCCGATTGTTTCGTGGCTTCTTTCTGTGCCTCTACAACTTCCGGATTTTTTTCCTGGATTATGTCTCGGACTTGCTGGGACTCGATGGTGGTAAATGGCTCATGTGCATTTGAAACTAAAAAATAAAGTGCCCGGCCATCATACGTGCCATACTGATTTTTCACCCGCGGGAAAACACTGATATGTGAGTTGGGAGCATTTCTACTATCCCACAGAAGCCCCCACATTTTTTCATCTGTACCTTTACGCAAAAGTGACCCGAGATAAAAATCAGTAAGAGACCCTTCTCTTCGATAATAGAGTTCAACCGTTTGCGCGCTTCGAACCTGAACCATAAACCCTACCTCTGCGGAAATGGTTCCTGATTTGGTAGAGGCAAAAGTTATTGGTGGAGTAATCTCTTCCAAACGAAGAGTGGTCGTAGTTATTGATGCTTGAGTCTGTGTGGTTGTGGAAACGGCAGTGGTCGTATTTGAAGTATCTAACGGAAGAAGGGTCGGAGGAGAATCGGTTGTGGTCGGAGAATAGGTAACCGTCGGAACGGTCAAAATAATGCCACTTGAGTCTGAAGTGGAAGAAGTAGTGGTGGTGGTTGAAGAAGCAACCTCTGCGGTTTGAGAAGACTTCAGAGTTGCGGGAGTCGTCTTTAGAACCGATGCGGTGGAAACCGCAACGAAAAAAAAGAGCAAAGAAACAATAATGATATTTTGACGATTCATCGTCTTCTGATTCCTTTGAAATTATCCCGCAACTACCTTCGCAATTACTACCGTAGTATAACATTGGATACCGCTTCCTTGATGTGCGAAACTCCCATTCCATAGTGTTCGATAAGCTCTTCTGGAGTTCCTGATTGTCCAAACACATCCTTCACTCCCACAAACTCAATAGGTACCGGATGTTTCTTCGCGAGGCATTCCGCGATGGCACTTCCAAGTCCCCCCGCAATTTGATGCTCTTCTACCGTTACGACTCTTCCCGTTTTCTTCGCCCATTCCACCACCACTTCCTCATCCAGCGGTTTCACCGTCGCGACATTCACCACGACCACTTTCTTTCCTTCTCTTTCAAGTTCTTTTGCCGCAACGAGCGCCTTGTGGACCAACGCACCAGTCGCAAAAATAACAGCGAGAGGATTTTCATTTGAATTTTCCGGAGTCCAGTAAACTTCCGCTTTGCCTATTTCAAATAGAGTTTCTTCGGTCGTCATAATGGGTGTCTTTTCGCGAGCCAAACGAATATAGACGGGGCCTTTCATTTTTGCCACGGCCAGTGTTGCCTTCTTCGCCTCAATCGAGTCACAGGGAGAAATAACGGTCATGCGAGGAATAACTCTCGTAATGGCTATATCTTCTACTGCCTGATGTGTTCCTCCGTCAGGGCCTACAGAGATTCCCGCGTGAGAGCCGGCAATTTTTACATTCTGGTCGTTGTAGCAAATGGTCGTTCGAATTTGTTCCCAATTTCGTCCGGGGCTGAACATGGCATAAGAAGTAATAAAAGGAATCTTCCCCATCGCCGCCATTCCTGAAGCGGTTGCCGCTAGGTTCTGCTCTGCGACTCCCATCTGAACAAAACGATTCGGAAATTTATTTCGAAACAAATGCATCTGCGTTGACTCGGTAAGGTCGGCACAAAGACCCACTATATTTTCATCTGCTTCGCCCGCGAGAAGCAAGCCCTCGCCAAATCCTTTTCGGATCGGCACCTGCTCGACATCTTGGTCGAAAAGTTTTGGATTAAGGTGTTTGGGAACCATAGAGATTACGATGAAATGTGGATTTTTACCCCAAGAGCATGAGAAATTTTATTGAGGAATGACAAGGTAGGATTGTAAGAACCGGATTCAAACCGAGCAATAGCAGACTGCGCAACCCCAATCTTTCGAGCAAGCTCTTTTTGCGTGAGACCTCTCTTTACTCTTTGCTCAAGAATCTCACTGATAAGACTGAACTCAATGTCGAGTTCTTTCATAGCCTTTCTTACCCCCGGCTTTTTGAGAGATTCTTTTTTGAATTGCACAAATGTTTTCATAAAGATATATATAACATATATGCTATATTAACGCAACTCTTTTTTAAGACGCAAAACATAATCAATATCTTTTCTTGATAATTTCTCCGTTTTCTTCATTATAGCATGAAGAATGTATGCTTCATTATTTTTAAAAATAAAAAATATTCGGATGGATTTTCTTCCTATAACCCGAAGCTCGAATGCTCCCCCTCCAAGAGGCTTCGTATGCGGATAGGAAATGGTGTTACCATATTTTTCAAGAAGTCCGAGAGAGTTATTGATTTTTCCGACAGATATATCATCAAGCTCCATCAAAAAATCATACGTCTTGGAAAAGAGGAAATTAATTTTCATTTTTTTGAAAGCAATCTCCGACATCTACATGGTCTCTTGCTCGAAGAGTTTAGAGTTAAGTTTTGAATTTTTGAAAATAATTTTTTAAACTACTAACTACAAGCTACCGACTACAAACTTCTTTATTCATGTTCGCTCTTAATTTTCCCTCCCAAAGTCCGAAGTTCCGCAAGAGCTCTCGCTCCTTCTTCTTTATTGGGCGGTTTCCCATGCCATTCAAATTTCCGCTCAAACTCCGGAACCCCTTTTGAAGGAATGGTATGAGCGATGATAACGGAAGGTTTTTCAAAGACCGCCCTTGCCTCAAGAAAAGCGGAAATAATTTCCGCATAATTATGTCCGTCAATTTCAAGCACGTGCCAGCCGAAGGACTCCCACTTTGCGCGCAGTGGCTCCAAAGGCATGATGTCCTCCGTGAAGCCGTCAATTTGAATATTGTTTCGATCAATAACGCCCGTGATGTTGTGGAGTTTCTCCTTCCCGGCTAACATCGCCGCCTCCCAGACATTTCCCGCGTCAAGTTCCCCATCTCCCATAAAACAGTAGAAAAATTTATCGGAGGATTTCCCCGCGTCAATTCTCTCCGCAAGCGCCATGCCCACCGTTTGAGAAAGACCAGACCCTAAAGGCCCTGATGAAGTTTCAAGCATCGGCAACCACTCACGATGAGGATGCCCTTGGAGGCGTGTATTAAATTTCCGAAGGGTTAAAAGTTCGCTCACGGGGAAATATCCCGAGTGTGCCATAACAGAATAGAGTACGGGACAAATGTGGCCGTTTGAAAGAATAACTCGGTCTCGTTCGGCCCATGAAGGATTTTTCGGGTCATGCCGAAGAATTTCAAAATAAAGCGTCGTAAAAATATCGGCCATACCAAGAGGGCCTGCCGTGTGTCCCGAGCCCGCGGCAAGAAGCATATCAATAATCGAAATACGAATATCAACTGATTTCAGCGCTAACTCTCGAATTCTCTCATCGCTGGTAACAATCATATATAAAGGTGTAAACAAAAATTAAAAAACTCGTTACCCGCGTAGAATGTGGAGCGCCTCATCGAAACTTGATGACTCAAAGAGGAAGGAGCCCGATACCAACCTATTCGCTCCCGCTTCTCGTAAACTCTCCGCCGTATCGCTACTTACTCCGCCATCAATGGATATTATAAGCTTTGGGTACTTCTCTCTCAAAGCCCTGATTTCCCCAAGTACTTCCTCCCGAAACGGGTTTCCTTGAAATCCAATTTTTGAAATGCCCATCAGTTGAACAAAGTCCGTACTTGTCTCGCCGAAGTCTTCGACGGCGGGGTGGTGAATAAAAGGAAAAAGTTTCTCGATAGATTCCCCCGGAGGAAGCGCAATGCCGACTTCAACCGACATCGCCCCTTCTTTTGAATTTCCGTATTTCTCTTTTGTCGCCTTGAGGAGTGCGAGCATATCGCCTTCGCTCTCAAGATGGAGTACAAATCGTTTTGCTCCCGCTAAAATCCAGTCATTCAAATCTTTCTCCGGATTTGCGACCATGAGATCAACTTCGTAGTCGAGCTTTTCCCACGCCGGAAGTCCTCGTTCCTCCTTAATAATCGAAGTTAAAATATCTCGCTCTCCGGAGTACGGCCACGTTTTATTGGGAATAAGTTTTCCATCCGCCACATCCACTTGAATGGCAGAAACAAAAAGAGCGGCTTTGGTCGCCTTTTCTTCAAGTTCAGCAAAATTTCTTGGAAGAATTGCGGGAATAATTTCTACTTTCAGCATGTTTTATTTATCGAGTTTCTCGATTCTTCTTTTGTGCCTCTCGTCTCCGGGGAATTCTGATTCAAGCCAGAGCTTCACTCCGCGCTGTGCTTCATCATGAGAAAGAAATCGCGCGCCCAAAGAAAGAACGTTCGCGTTATTATGTTCTTTGGAGAGTTTCAAAATATCCGGCGCTCCTCCGTAATAAACGGTTGCACGAATCCCCTTAAATCTGTTCGCCATCATTGCCTCTCCCTGACCGGAGCCTCCAAGAACGATACCAAGAGAAGTATCCGGATTTTTTAAAATCTCTTCCGTCACGAGCGAAATGTAGTCAGGATAATCATCGCTCGGATCCAAAGTCAGAGGCCCATTATCACTCGCCGTAAAACCAAGATTTTGAACAAACTCAAGCAGATGATTCTTGAGTTCAAAACCGGCATGGTCGGAAGCAAAATAAATGTTCATGGTTTAAATTTAGTTAGTAGGTGGTAGTTGGTAGAGAGTAAATAAGATGGGAAGGGTAATTAGGGGGAGAATTTTTTTATGGAAACGTTCAACATTTTCATCACTTCCTCAAGTGGTAGACCTAATTCTCTCAAAATTTAAGCTTTTGCCAAATGAGAGCCTTTTGGCAAAACAAAAGCTTTTTGTAGTCACTCATTTCTTCACTTCTTCACTACAAACTACTCTTTACCATCTACTAACTAAGATGCGCTCCGGCCCTCACCACATGTTCAACAAGCGCATGGGTGTATCCCATTTCGTTGTCGTACCAGGAGCAGACTTTCACCAAGTTTCCATCCACCACGCGCGTGAGACCAAGGTCGGCGATAGAGGCATGCGAGTTTCCTAAAATGTCCGATGAGACGAGTTCTTCTTCCGTAATAGAGAAGATTCCTTTCCAACGAGGGTCATTTGAGGCATTTTTGAGAACTTGATTCACTTCTTCAACTGAAGTTGCGCGCTTTGCAATAAAGGTAATGTCGGCAATGGATCCCGACGAAACCGGAACACGGAAAGAGATTCCATCAAACTTTCTTTCAAGACTCGTTATGGCCTTCGTGACCGCAATCGCCGCTCCGGTAGAAGTGGGGACAATGTTTATCGCGGCCGCCCTTCCCTCTTTCCAGTCTTTCTTGTTTGGACCATCGACAATTGCCTGGCTCGCCGTGTATCCATGAACGGTCGAAAGAAGCGCCTTTTCTACCCCAATGGCTTCATCAAGAATTTTTATGACTGGCGAAGCCGAGTTAGTGGTGCAAGAAGCGTTCGAAGAAATTTTACAGGTCGGAAACTTTTCTTCGTTAATTCCCAAAAGAATAGTTGCCGCATCTCCCCCTTCATCTTTCATGGGAGCTGAAATGACGACCCGCTTCGCTCCGGCTTCAAGATGCATTCGCGCCTTGTTTGGGCTCGTAAAAAATCCGGTGGATTCAACCACAACATCAACGTCCAACGCTTTCCACGGAAGTTTCGTCGGCTCTTTTTCGCTTATAAAAGCCACCTCTCTTCCTCCCATGATGAGCGCTGGAACTCCCTCTTTACGCACGCTGACATCGAAGGTATTTCCCCGACCGTACACTGAGTCATGCCGAAGCAGGTAGGCCATGTTTTCAATGTCCCCCAAATCGTTCACCGCGACAATTTCTATTTCCGGTCGCTTTGATGCAACTTTAAAAAATGCGCGCCCAATTCTTCCGAATCCGTTGATTGCTACTCGAAGTGCCATAGGTCTAGCTATTTAGGTTTTTAGCTGATGAGCTTGTTAAATAAAAACAGTATGGATTATATCACCACCAAAAAGTATTGCGAAAAGGAGCAAAGTCCGTATACTCCTCTTCACTGTCTCGTTCGACTCAAAGTTCGAGCGTAAACACAAGACAGCAATAATTATTAGGACCTCTCGGAGAATAAGCCCTCCCACCCTCCCGCTTTTTGTAAAAAAAGGGGGGCGGGAGAAGACTCCAAGAAGAGATGAACATTTCTATGTTATTTGGACTTATTGGAAACAACAAAGAGGAAAAGAAAGAGGAGGGGATTAAGGGAGCAGAAGAGAAAAAGGCGGTAAAAAAATAATTAGAATTCTGCTGTCATTTATTATCTTTCTCAATCTTATTACGGCCTTTGCCTATTGCCGGCTTCTTGTAAATATCAATAACCTCGCGCAGAGTATTACCCTGACCGAAAGTGAGTTGCGCGATTTGGAAAAGCTGCAGAGTTTCAGCAGCCGGGCTTTTATTGTTAAAAAATCCTCCGAACAGCAAAATT